>CAYNJK010000236.1:0-5329 GCA_964397575.1 uncultured Saprospiraceae bacterium | reverse complement strand
TATTGCCAATATGCGAGGAGGCCTGTATCATGAATTGTTTACAGACTTTACCACGGAACTCACTATGGAGTCTGATTACTTTTTGGCCTTGGATACAGAAAAAAACGATAATCCCTCTTACTATGGTCAGGGTATCGGTGATATGACAGTCAATTTTTCAGGACCGTTTTCTGGTACGGATATCACAGTAGATGCTACTACAGGTAGAGGTACCATTATTAATATTCCAGTAGGTGAGGTAGTAGGCAATTATGACGAGAGTTTTATCCAAGTTGTTTCCAGAGAAGATATTCTTAATGTCAGTCAAGACACTATAGCACAGGCCGTTACACTGGAAGGTGTAGACATACAAATGAATCTTGTTATCAATGAAGAAGCTAGAATTAATATAATTTTTGACGAAGCACGAAATGATATCATGAAGGGTATCGGTAATGGCAATATGAGAGTAGTTGTCTCTCGCCAAGGTGATTTCAATATTTTTGGAGATTATATTATTGAGCAAGGTGAGTACCTATTCACTTATTGGAATGGTTTTGTTTCTAAGCCGTTTACAGTTCAGAAAGGATCTAAGATAACCTGGACAGGTGATCCTATAAATGCTAATATAGACTTAGAGGCCAATTATGAAAAGCTTCGTGCTCCGACAACCGTATTCTTGCAGGAATATCTCAGTCCAAACAACAGACAGGAAGCAGCAACTAGGACAGATATCAATCTGAAGATGTATGTGACCGAAACCTTGTATAAGCCACAAGTCGATTTCGACATTCAGTTTCCTGAACTCCAAGGCGAACTCAAGGCACTAGCCGAAAGTAAGATGAGAATACTTCGTGATAACGAAGCTGATCTCAATGAGCAGGTTGCTGGACTGGTTATTTTCGGTAGTTTTCTTCCTTCTTCTCAGCAAGGAAGCCAAGTAGGTTTTGCAACAGGTCTGGCTCGAACGAGTTATAATACCCTAAGTGAGATGATCTCTAATCAGTTGTCTTACTTGCTTTCTGGTCTCTTGCAAGAAGCACTTATTGAAAATGGCTTTATCTCAGGTATAGACTTTGAGTTAGGTTTTAGTAAGAATTCTCAATTTGATGATGGACTAGACCCTAATAGAGTACCTACAGGAAGTAACAGTAGTATAATACCAGATGAAATAGAAGTCCACCTCAAGCCAAGGTTTAACAATGATAAATGGGAATTGGACTACGGAACAAGTTATGTCTCTAATGCAGCATCTTCGATTCCTAACTATGTTATACACGATTTCGTCCTAGCCTTTAATCTGACCGATGATAGACGACTGAAGCTGAAGGCTTATGGAAAGTGGGATAGAGATATCAATGCGGAATCTGGCCAGAAATTTGGCTTCGGAATCAACTATAAAAAGGAATTTGGCTCCCTTACAGATTTCAAAAAGGCACTAACAGAAGACATCGCCAAGTTGAAAAAAGTAGAATCTAACTAAGCCTACATCTTACTTATTTTATTTCTTAGATAGTGATCTGCCAATACTAAGGCAGCCATTGCTTCTACGATGGGCACAGCTCTTGGGACTACACAAGGATCATGTCTGCCTTTGCCACTCACTGTTGCCTCCTTCCCAGTCTTAGATATGGATTCTTGATCCCTCATAATAGTCGCGACAGGCTTAAAGGCAACGCTAAAATAAATAGGCATACCATTGCTGATGCCTCCTTGTATGCCTCCAGAATGATTGGTGCTGGTATGCATTTTACCTGCCTCATCTGCAAGCCAGATGTCGTTATGCTCAGAGCCATTCATGCTTACACTATCGAAGCCACTGCCATATTCAAAGCCCTTTACAGCGTTTATAGATAGCATCGCTTTCCCTAAGTCAGCATGCAACTTGTCGAAGACTGGATCGCCAAGGCCGACAATAGGATTAGTGATATAGCAACTTATAAGACCACCCACGGTATCACCTTTCTTTTTTGTTTCTGATATCAGTGCTTCCATTTTTAGAGCTAGAGTACTATCAGGACAGCGGACAATATTTTCTTCCACTTGGGACCAATCCACCTGGTCAAGAGATTTTTCTAATTTGATATTACCGACCTGTGTCACGCCAGAAGAAATAGTGATTCCGACTTGCTTCAGTAATAATTTAGCAACTGCCCCAGCGGCAACACGAGCTGCAGTCTCTCTAGCAGATGATCTGCCTCCACCTCGGTAGTCCCTGATACCGTATTTTTCTTGGTAGGTCATATCCGCATGTGAGGGCCTATAGAGGTCTTTTATGTGGCTGTAGTCCTTAGACTTTTGATTGGTATTTTTGATAAAGATGCAGAGAGGTGTTCCTGTCGTCTGGCCTTCAAATACTCCAGACATAAGCTCAAAGGCATCAGGTTCTTTGCGCTGGGTTACAATCTTGGACTGCCCAGGTCGTCTTCTGTCTAACTCACCCTGGATGAAGTTCTCATCTATGTCTATACCCGCAGGACAACCATCTATGATAACACCTATACCCGTACCATGCGACTCCCCGAAGGTTGTAATTCTGAATAATTGTCCAAAGCTATTTCCAGGCATCAATCGTAATTTGAAGTTAGCAAAGGTAAGAAATATACAGAGTTGATAACAGCGTTTGTAAATGCTTAGTCTTTTGTAAAAGATCTCCAATCAGGCACCTTCTATGTGCTCATTTTCTCAGGGGATAGAACTTTTGTAAAACCATTTGTAAAGGTAGACTAGGTCTTTTTTTCATTTTCCATTCTTAATTTTCCATTTTCCATTCCTAATGGTAAATTTTCCATTCTTAATTATCAATTATACCTTGTCAATTATTCATCCGACAGCATATCTTTGCACCCATGCATTTATATCCCACAGATATATACGAGAAACTAGAGTATGATAAGATATTAGAAAGACTTGCCACCTTCTGCTTAGGCTTGCCAGCCAAAAATCTGGTGCTCAACATGCGCATATTTACCCATAAGGCCAAGATAGAACGCATGCTAGACGAGGTTATGGAATTCCGTAAGACGATAGAGTTGCAGGCCGATTTTCCGCTGCATTACTATGAGTCTATCGTCGATGAGCTCAGATCACTGCGGACCGTAGATATTGTTCTAGATTTAGAAGCTTATCTGAAGATCTATACTCATGTGCTGAATATCGGTGAGATAGAAAGCTATTTTCTCTCCAAGGATAACAGTAAGACTTTTCCATTGCTAAAGAGTATCGCAGAGCGGATAGAGCTTGATCCAGAGATTAAGAAACGCTTCCAGAAAATCTTTGATGATGAAGGTCAGGTAAAGCCTACTGCCTCTGCTGATCTGGCTAAGATATTCCAGTCTATAGGGTCTAAGGAAAGAGAGCTAGAAAGAGTTTTTAAGTCCATAGCTAGTAAGTACAAAAATGATGGCTATCTAACAGATAATGTAGAGAGCTATAAAAATAGTCGTAGAGTACTTAGTGCAAATTCTGAAAACAAAAGAAAGATAAAAGGGATAATCCATGATGAATCTGCAACTGGAAAAACGGTCTTTATAGAACCGGAAGAAGTCATTGATATCAATAATGACCTCTTTGAACTAGAAGCTAGGAAGAGACATGAGATATATAGAATTCTCAAAGAACTGGGCAACTTCCTCAGACCTTATCTAGATGATTTTCTGAACTGGCAACGTATACTCGTAAAGTATGACCTTATAAGGGCCAAGGCCAAATTTAGTTTGTCTTATGATGGTGTACGACCCAATATTTCTGACCAGCCTGCTTTCCATCTTAAAAAAGCCTACCACCCCTTACTCTTATTGCTCAATAATGAAGTGAGCAAGACAACGGTTTCTTTTGATCTTTCATTGGATGAAGTACAACGTATACTGGTAATCAGTGGGCCCAATGCTGGAGGGAAATCTGTAACCCTTAAGTCAGTAGGTCTCTTACAATTAATGCTACAATCTGGTATGTTAGTGCCCGTCGAAGATGATTCTACTTTCACACTGTTTACCAAGTTGATGATAGATATAGGTGATCAGCAATCACTAGAAGGAGACCTCAGTACCTATAGTTCTAGGCTAGTCCATATGAAGCACTTTATGGAAACAGCTAATAAGCGAACCCTTGTGCTTATGGATGAGTTTGGTAGTGGTTCTGATCCTAAGATGGGTGGAGCTATCGCAGAAGCTGTCCTAGATAAACTGGTGAAGCTGAAGTGTTTTGGTCTTATTACAACCCACTACTCCAATATTAAGAATTATGCCTACAAAGCGGATAGTATTCTGAATGGTGCTATGCTATTCAATAAGGAAGAACTCAGTCCCACTTATAAACTGAAAGTCGGTCAGCCAGGATCTTCTTTCGCATTTGAGATAGCGGATAAGATTGGTCTTGATAAAGCTATACTTAAGTATGCCAGACATAAAGCTGGTAAGGATTCGAAAACTGTAGATAAGCTACTTATAGACTTGCAGCATGAAAAGCAAGTTCTGGAAGATCAGCTACTCGAAGCTTTTGATGAGCGGCACAGACTGGAGAAGCTTATGAAGAATTACGAGACGATGAAAGATAGTCTGGAGATAAAGAAGAAGAGGCTGAAGTTAGAAAAGAAAGAAAAAGTCCATTTGAATATTTCCAATTATGAGAAGGAACTCCAGGACTTGATAAAGGATCTGAAGAAAGAGAAGAACCTTGAAAGAGCACAGAAGGCTGCACAGGAACTAAAAGCCAAGAAACAGGAAGAACGTAAAGAAATCCAAACCATCTCTGATGAAGTATTCAAAGTAGAGCTAGAAAAAGTAAAAGATCTCAAGGTGGGTCAGTTTGTGAAATTTAGAAAGGGTAGTGCTCCGGGCAAAGTCATCGCGATGGACGATAAGAAAGTCAGATTGGAGATAGGAATTATGCAGTTCGAAGTACCGAGAAATGAGCTGGTCATGGCCAATGAACCCATAGTGCCAAAGAAGCGCAGTATTAACATGGATACCTATACAAGGGCAGATAAGTCTGATACAGAGCTAGATATCAGAGGCTATACCAAGGCTGAAGCTCTAGAGGCGATAGAAGAATTCCTGGACAATGCTCTTATGAGTAATAACATAACTAATCTTAAGGTATTACATGGAAAGGGAACAGGCGTACTAAAGCGAACACTTTGGCAAAAAGCTAAGGAATACAAAGATATTAGTAAGTTGTGGCACCCAGAAGAAGAATATGGAGGCACTGGAGTTACCTACGTTGCTTTTTGATAGTTCTTTCTATGACTTCATGTACCTAAGTTCTCATGTACATGAACATGTTAGAATAAAGACAAAATTCTGCTAGCCTGTAAGTTTAGCTCTTGCTCATCCTATATTGCTCAGGACAT
>CAYNJK010000235.1:0-5358 GCA_964397575.1 uncultured Saprospiraceae bacterium | reverse complement strand
GATCCCAATATATCATTTAGCTATGGCGAACAATTATTCAATGATCTGAAAAGCACAGACAAAGAATTCACTCTAGTTAAGAATGGAGGTCATTTCAATTTGTTCGACAAAGGAGGAAAAGAATACAAGGAGAAAATATTTGCATTCATAGAAAGAAATTTGACAAAAGGGTGAATCCTTAAAATATCTGAAAATTGATAAAATCGATCTACATAGAATTACTAGAAGACTTTGGGGTTAATTTATCCTCTGCAGAGAATCTATGGCGTGAAATAAATGCCAACTACTCGAATAAAAATCGACACTATCACAATCTTAAACATTTAGAGGACCTCTATAGCGAATTAGAGACCGTGAAAGATAGAATTCATAATTGGCCAGTTATGCTTTTTACGCTTTTCTATCACGATATAATTTACAAATCGACCAAGAAAGATAACGAAGAAAAAAGTGCTGAATTGGCAGTAAAAAGAATGACCGAAATAGGCATGCAGGAAAGCGCTGTTACCCTGTGCTTCGAACAAATCATGGCAACCAAAAGCCATAAAGAAAATTCTGATTCAGACACAAACTACTTTACCGATGCGGATCTATCTATTTTGGGTAGAACACCTATCAATTACAAAACTTATTGTTTGAACATAAGAAAGGAGTATGCTATCTATCCTGATTTTCTGTACAACAAAGGCCGAAAGAAAGTAATCAATCATTTTCTTTCTATGAAAAAGATATTTAAGACCGAGGAATTCTATAACAGATATGAAGAACAAGCAAAGTTGAACCTTCAACAAGAACTTCTATCGCTTTAGGAAACTACTCATTAACAACAGAAAACTGCAACAAAAGCACAGGCGCCACGGCCTTAATTCTGATGCCTCCTTTTCGAATTTCTAGCCAGTTGTCGTTTCATTTTATGGGACAGTTCTGACCACAGTTCTTTCAGATTGGAAGATTGTGCAGAGACGATAATATCTGGACCCGTGACTCCCATCCTGATAGTCACGTCATAGGTGGCGGGATGATGGGTAACTTGATTTACATAAATTTCGGAGTAGAGTAGCTCGCCAAATTTGCTGCTCAAGTTTCGTATTTTCCACTTGGCAAAGCGCAGGTATCTGTTGGCTATTTTGGCTTGGTTTCTTACGATAAATATCATTCTACCTTGTTTGGTTAATAGATAGGGACATAGCTGTATATGCTGACCACCCCTCTTCTCACTAAACGATATAATATTCTAGTATATATGGTTGCCTAGGGAATAAAATACAGTTTGTAAGTGTCTCTTAGCTTACATTGTCCTCACTGATAAAGCACAGAAGTTATTGCACCACGTTGCAGAACAGCAAGCTGTATGCTATTTTGAGTAGTAATAAAGACTAATTTGTGCAAGTTGTTTTTTTAGCTGACAGGAACGCCTTAGCGCTGGTTACCTGTCTTCAGAAATCATCCTGGAATGCATTCTTACAACTGCGTATTATTCGATAATCTAAACTTTAATTCCGACAGCTATGGCTGGATTAGCAACTCAAGAAACCAATAAAAGTGTAGCAGCATTTATAGAGACTATAGCAAGTCCTACAAAAAAAGCAGACAGTGAAACACTGGTAGCTTTGATGCAAAAAATTACTGGGCTTCCGCCTAAGGTTTGGGGTGACAACTTTCTGATTGCATTTGGTAAGTATAAGTACAAACGCAAGGGAGGTAAAGAAGAATATGAATGGTTCCATGTCGGTTTTGCACCCAGAAAAACCAAGCTGACGATCTACCTTACTATGGACCTGACCCAGCACGAGGATCTATTGGAAAAACTGGGAAAGTGTAAGTGGGGTAAAGGTTGTTTGTATATCAATAAGCTTGCAGATGTAAATATGAAGGTTCTGGAAAAACTGATTAGCAAAAGCAAAAATGCGCGCTGGCATTAGAGCGGTGTCACTCCGGTCCATTCAGGTCAGATGACATAGGCAATCTCTCTGAAACTGAAGAGCCTAGATCGACCATTGAATGCTACTTCCAGTTTCCCGCTCTCACTGATGCCTTGTATGATGCCCGTCACTTCCGTATCAGCAACTATATATGAGGCCGGCACCCCTTTTCTAAATAGTGCTTTGAGGTATTCATTTCTGTAATCTTGAGCTCTTTCTAAGAGTCTTTCTAGTTTGTCCATGACTATTGCTGCCAGTAGTTGCTGAAGCGTAAGCAAATCCTGTGGAATTCCGACTAATTGCTGTAGGGAGACAGGATTGGGCAGGTCGGAAGGAAAGTCTGTTTCATTGACATTGATACCGACGCCAAGGATAGTACTGGAAATATACTCGGCTCTGAGGGTATTTTGTATCAGCAAACCTGCTATTTTCTTATCACCGACATAGATGTCATTGGGCCATTTTATACTTACCTCATCTGATATGAAGCGCCTGATAAAGTCCTTTACAGCTAGAGCAAAGGCCATATTGAGGTAAAATTGCTGCGAAACAGGATAAGCATCCAAGGGAATACGAAAGCTACAAGTCAGATTTTTTCCGCTGCCACTGTACCATTTTCTGCCAATTTGACCTCTTCCGGCTGACTGATTGTATGTATAGATACAAATATTCTCTTTTGGGCCATTATTTGATAGGTTTAATAGTGCAAGATTGTTTGTAGAATCGCACTCGGCAAGGTAGATATACCTATCTATCTGATTGGAATAAAGCGGTCTCACGACAGGATGTAAAATATATTAACTTTGAATAGTAGAATATGGCAGTTTTTTCAGCTTACCATCGTTCTCTTTTTGACTAAAAAGCCTTTAAAACACCAATAATAACGCTTTTCAAGACATAGAATTTGCAGAAACAGATAGTTTTAGATTCCAAAGCACCGACTACAGAAGCCATTACGGACCTGATTGTAGATAGTATCCAGGATATAAAAGGTAAGAATATCATCAAGATGGACTTGCGTAACATAGACGAATCTCCATCTAATTTCTTTATTATATGTGAAGGAGAATCTACGACTCAAGTGAATGCTATCTCGGGTAATATCGAAAAAAGGATGAAAGAGACTTTCGGTATAAGACCGGCTCATGTAGAAGGCAGAAGAGAAGCAAAGTGGGTACTGGTCGATTATTTCGATGTAATAGTCCACGTTTTCTACCCTGAGACCCGACAATATTATGAGATTGAAGATTTGTGGAGAGATGCAAAGACAACAGAGTATCAAGATATCTAGCAGAAACCCTAATACAAAAACCTAGCAGAGCAATACCGTTCTACTTTAATGAGACAAGTAACTAATGGAAAATAAAAAAGGAGATAACAAGAAGTTCAATATGAATTCATATTGGATATGGGGGCTACTGATTTTCTTGATTTTAGCGATGAATGTCATTACGCTGATCAACGGAAAAACTAAGAATAAGTCACTGGTAGAATTTGAAGAGATAGCCCGCAAGGGTCACATAGAAAAAGTCAAGGTCATCACCAATACCAATAAGGTGAGAATCTATCTGAAAAAGGAGGCCTTGGTCCACTATCCAGAATTCAACGAAAATAGATTCAATCTGGACCAAGCACATTTCTCCACAGAGTATGGAGATATCAGAACCTTCGATAAGAAGATAGAGCAACTGCAGCAATCGGGTATCAATGTGGACCCCATGTATACAACAGAGGTCAACTATGTCGGGCAGATTCTCAGCTGGGTACTGCCGTTTGCCATAATCATAGGTTTATGGGTCTTCTTTATGAGAAGAGTGGGTAGTGGAAGTGGTGGTCCAGGTGGACAAATTTTCAATATCGGAAAATCCAAAGCAACCCTTTTTGACAACACCAATTCTAAAGTCAATGTCACTTTTAAAGATGTGGCAGGACTGGAAGAGGCTAAAGAGGAAGTTATGGAAGTCGTAGACTTTCTAAAGCATCCAAAGAAATATACCTCACTCGGTGGTAAAATACCAAAAGGCGTCTTGCTCGTAGGTCCTCCAGGAACAGGAAAAACCTTACTAGCTAAGGCGGTGGCAGGAGAAGCCAATGTGCCTTTTTTCTCCATCTCAGGATCTGATTTTGTAGAGATGTTTGTCGGTGTAGGAGCTTCGAGAGTAAGAGACCTATTTAAGCAGGCTAGAGAGAAAGCACCTTGTATCGTCTTTATAGATGAGATAGATGCGATAGGGCGCGCCAGAGGAAGAGGTGCTGTACAAGGAGGTAATGATGAGAGAGAAAATACGCTGAATCAGTTGCTGGTAGAAATGGATGGTTTTTCTACTGACAAGGGAGTTATCCTTATGGCAGCTACCAACAGGCCTGACATTCTGGACAAGGCCTTGCTAAGACCGGGCAGATTTGACAGACAGATAGGAATCGACAGACCTGACCTAAAAGGTAGAGAAGCAATTTTCAAAGTACACCTAAAAAACATCAAGCAAGCTGGTGATCTCAAAGCAGAAACCTTGGCAGAGATGACGCCAGGATTTGCGGGGGCAGAAATTGCCAATGTCTGCAATGAAGCAGCTTTGGTAGCGGCCAGAAGAAACAAGAAGGCTGTAGAAATGGATGACTTTAATTATGCCTTAGACAGAGTCATCGGTGGACTGGAAAAGAAAAACAAAATCATCTCTCCACGAGAAAAAGAAATAATTGCTTATCACGAAGCAGGACATGCAATATGTGGTTGGTTTTTAGAATATGCCTCACCGTTAGTAAAGGTTACTATTGTTCCGAGAGGTGTCGGCACTTTGGGGTATGCTCAGTATCTGCCTAAGGAAGAGTATATCACACGGACGGAAGCGATGCTGGATAGAATGACTATGACCTTGGGAGGCCGGGCAGCTGAGAAAATTGTTTTTGACAAGATTTCTACTGGTGCGCAGAATGACTTAGACCAGGTAACGAAGATGGCCTATTCTATGGTGTCTGTTTTCGGCATGAATGAGAAGGTCGGTAACGTCTCCTTCTATGGTATGTCACAAGACAACTTCAATAAGCCTTACTCTGATGAGACGGCGACCCTCATAGATGATGAAGTTAGAAAAGTGATAGAAGCACAATATGTTGCTGCACAAGATTTACTGAAAGAGAGAAGAAAAGAACTAGATATCCTAGCCGCACAGTTGCTAGAAAAAGAAGTACTACTCAAGTCGGATGTAGAGCGCCTGATAGGCAAGAGACCTTATGCTGAAATTGATGATTTCAAAGCAATCAATGGCAAGAGCGGCAAAGACGAAAAGTACAACGAACTTTTTGATGATGAGGAAGCGGTCGCATAGCAAAGCTATGCGATCAAAGTGACTAAATGTCACTTTGAAGCTTCCGAACCGCAGCATCAGCTGCGGCTTAGCGTAATCCCAATCGAAGAAACAAAATTCTTTGAAGCTTC
>CAYNJK010000234.1:0-5390 GCA_964397575.1 uncultured Saprospiraceae bacterium | reverse complement strand
AACTAGAGCAATTTAGTTATGTCGCCTCTCATGACATAAAGGAACCGATGAGAGTTGTCTCCAGTGTCACTGGTCTTATAGAAAAGAAACTGGACAAAGAAGCTAATGGGAAGTACAAACCAGAATTTCAGCTGATAAAAAATAGTATCAATCAGTTGTACACTTTGATAGAAGATCTCTCTCAGTTTATAGATTTCAAAGCCAAAGATATTACTCACCAAATCATAGACACCAACCTACTATCCCAGCAGGTATCGCAAATGCTTAGTGAGAAAGTCAATGACATAAATGGAAAAATAATTTTCGACAAGTTGCCTAATATCTACAGTTCTAATTCACTGCTAACGGTGATCTTCAAAAATCTGATAGAAAATGGGCTGAAATATAACCGCTCTGATGAACCGACAGTAGAAATAAGCTACAATAATGTCGGAGGCCAGCATCAATTTACCTTTAAAGATAATGGACAAGGTATCGAAAAGAAATACCACGACTACATTTTCCAGATGTTCAAAAGACTGGAAAGTAGAGAAAACAAAGGTAGTGGTCTCGGACTTGGACTGGTCAGCAAATCAGTAGAAAGACTTCAGGGTGAAATAAATCTGGAAAGTGAATTGGGTAAAGGAAGTTCTTTTATAATTACTTTGCCTTCTAGTTATTTGGGCCTAGAAAAGTAAGTTCACAGTATCTACGCTGGTATCGGACCAAAGAATAAGCTTGCAGATTCCTAATATGAGTTAAATACTATAACTTAGTTTGCATAAAATTTCCAATGTTATGCAAAGACCATCTTGGACAAAAATTGTAGGCATATTAATGATTCTATTTGCCGGATGTGGTGTCACTCAAGATATCAAGCAAATAAACTCAAAAGCTTTATCCGAATTTAGTATTGACATGGCAGAGGAAATGTCGGCAGAAATGGACGAGGAAGAGATCAGTGAGGAAGAAGCAGAAATTTTCAGGAAACTAAGTAAGGCCGAAGGTAAAGAGTCAGAAATAGATTCGACTATATCCGGAGAAAGCTTAGGAAATATACTGCGAGACATGACCTACTTAGGTCCGACTGCAATATCCAAAATGGAATTACATGGCAAGTTGGGTTTGGGTTTTTCCATTATTTATGCCTTGGCTGGTTTGTTCTTTTTAATTAAGCCCAAAGTTTCACTAAAAATGATCTTTGGTGTACTCATAGTAAGTATTCTTTTTGCAGTCTATCAGCTTATCGATTCCAAAGATCTGGATGCCTCATTTATAATGAAAAAAGGTCTGGATATAAATCTGTATTTCGGAATATTTGGAGACGTCATTCTACTTATCATTATGGCTGTATCTGACAAGAGTTACTTTAGCGAAAATGTATTCGGTGAAGACTATTATGACAGCCCCTAAGATATCTTTCTGCTCTATCATAGAATAATCAATTTTGCTAACTGAGACTTTTCTTTCACTGAACTGAGTCTACAGAAATAGATGCCAGGATTGAGGTCAGGATGGATGCTCAGCCGAGCAGCGCCCTTAGCTACATATTGACTATGTAAGATTCTACCATTAACGTCTAAAATGTCTAGCGTTGTTTGTTCCTCTATAAGATGGTTATCAGACCACTCTACTACAAACTGCCCCGTATTAGGATTGGGATAGATGTTCATTTTATTTGCTTCCGTTTCTTCTTCGCTCACAGCAGAAACTCCTGCTTCCACTACACGGAATCTATCCAGTGCTGCTTCAGTCCAATTGAATTCATCAGAACTGGACACTGTAGCAGAAAATCTCATCTCTGTTGTTAGTTCTAAAAAGTCGGAAACAACTATTTCTTTTATTGTTGTCCACTCAGAAATATTCAATTCGTCTTTTCTCACTTCGGCGACTACCACAGAGTCTACACCATTAGATAGCGAAAAAGTAATAGGAATATCACTTAGCACCAAGTCTATAGTAGTTGCCCATAGCCAATAATCAAATAGGATAGCAGGATTCTCCAAAGCAGCTAAGTCCATAGGTGGTGAGACTAAAGTTGCAGTTCCCCTAAGCAGACTCGTCTCAAAGTCATCAGAATGACCTGTTACATAGGCCCTAATTCCTGGATCTTCTGTATCCGAATCAGGATTTATAAAAATTTGGGCAAGTGGCATTGTGCCTATCGGCTTTACTCTTATCCACTCTCCTTGGTTACCCTCGAAAGTCGTTGTCCAGCCTAAATCCAACTCAAAAATATCTTCGTAACCAGGTTCCAGTTCTATATTAAGTACAGGTTCTAAAACGTCGTCAGCTAAATCCATTACCTGTGCATAATAGTTATAACCCCACTTGCCTACGAAAATTTCTATCTCGTCTGGAAAATTTGTGAAATCACCAAAGAAGCCTAGCGCATCACTAGCATACTTATAAGTTAGCCCTTGGTATAATATACTTATCTCCGCGTCCTCTAAAGGGAGACCTGTAGCTGCGTCTGTAACAATTCCAGTAAGTCTGATTTCTGGCTGTGGGACTAAAAATATATCTTTCATCGTCACCTCACCATTGACCAGGTCAAAGGAAACAAGCTGATCTTTATACCCTCTTCTGCTTACTAGTGCCTGGAAACTACCTTCTTCATGGGTACCTGTTTTGTACTCCCCATTTGCTTTAGAATAGGCCTCTATATTTAATTCTACTACTTCGATTCTAGCATTATTTACCGGCTCCATCGTATTGCTGTCAAAAACCTGACCTTCTAGACGTGCAGCTCTGACATAAGTAGGCTCAAAAACAAATAGACCACGTTGTATATCAGAAACAATAATTTTTCCTGAATCAAAAAATGGGAAGGCACCCCAAGCGCCTTCAAAACCAATAAATTCTTCAAAGTAAGTATCCCAGTTACCTACTTCTATCAAGTTATCTGGCTCAGAAGCATCCACTATTACTAGTCCATCAGTATAATAGGAAATTACCAAGTAATCATCCTTGACATGTACATTATGAGGAACAACTCCTGTACCTACTGTAGCCCGTGGTCTAAAGGCATCTATCTCTCTAATATTAAACGGATTAGAAATATCATAAGCGGCAACATAGGCATTAGGCCTCTCGTCTGTAGTAAATATGACCCTTCCGTTATCAGACAGCCAGGTGTTGTGAGTGAAAGCAGATGGTGTCTCAGCATTAGAAATCTCAAATATGTTTTCCTTGTCTGACACATCATACATAGTAAATACACCTCTATCTATCTCAGAACTAAATAGAACATTATTTCTTGCATATACGTCATGAGAATAGATATCATTAACTGTACTTACATACTTTATCTCACCCTCTGAACTGTGTACATCAAAAATCTGAACACCTCCATTGTCTTCTATGCCGATACATCCTGCCAGATATGCAAAGCCGTTCTCATCTATATACAGATTGTGACAAGGGCCTATCAGATCGCCATTAGGCAGGATGGGTCTTATATTGTAATACTCTGCCGAGGCTGGAAGATTAGAAAGGTCTATAACCAAGACTCCATCACCCTCAGCCTCCGAAGTGACGTAGGCAAAATTTCCCCAAGTCTTGATATCTCTCCATCCTGTACGCTGCTGAGAAATAAACTCTACCTCTACAGGATTAGCTGCATCTGTAATATTGACTATAGAAACGCCTTGTACTGTTCCTACCAGTGCAAATTCTTCTCCTCTATCATTAGTATAACCCCAGATATCATTTACGCTTCGGTCATAGTCTAGCTGACCGAGCATTTCTACATTTAACTGCGCAAATAAGCCTGCAAAAAGAGTAATAAAAAGAAGTGTAAAAATTAGTCTCATAATCATAGAATTGGAAAAAGTGGAAAAGTATAACTTGTAATATTAATGTCTCAGTTAGGGTCTTCGTAAGCGGGATTATTCATAAAATCTGTATCGGTGAGGGTTTTTAAAAAAGCAACTACTGCAGCCTTCTGGCTTTCGTCCAGGAAGATAGAATCTATAAGCCCATTCTTGCCTATAGAAGGCTGACCTCCTGAAGTATAGTGGTCCATAACCTCCTCTAAGGTCTGGAATCTACCATCATGCATATAAGGTGCAGATTGAGCTATGTTTCTTAATGTAGGTGTACGGAATTTTCCATTCTGTTCTGAGATTCCTAGAACAGCACCTCTGCCTGGATCAGCAAAATCCAGATAACTACTCACACTGTCGAGACCATTATTTACAAAATCATTATTGGTAAGCAAGGGACCTCCATGACAGTGAAAACATTGCCCATCAGGCAGACCTGTCATCCCCTCCTTGAAGTAAATCTCAAAACCTATCTGTTCTTCTTCTGTAAATATATCTCGAGCTGCAAGAACTCTGTCATATTTGCTATTGCCTGAGGAAACCAATGTTCGCTCAAATTGTGCTATAGCCATTCCAGCCAGCTCTTTAGTAATCTCACTGTCGTTTTCTATTCCAAAGGCTTTTCTGAATAACTCAGGATACTCTTCATGGGCTCTAAACTTCTCTATCACATCTGGCCATGAATTATGGAGTTCTATAGGATCTTCTACTGGCAGGAGTGCTTGCTCTTCTAGAGTGCCTACCCTTCCGTCCCAGAATAATCCTCGTGTGGAAAAACCTACATCAAGCAGCGACATAGAACTACGAGATCCAGTCAGGCCATCTACACCAGGACTAACAGAAAGCCCATCTGTAAAACTGAGTTGCTGATTGTGACAACTTCCACATGACAACGATCCATCAGCACTAAGAATAGTATCATAAAATAGTCTGCGACCCAATGCTACACCATCTACCGTTAGTGGATTATCTGCTGGCACTTCAAAAATGGGATACCCATCAGGAATACTAACTGTGAAAGGGACTGGGTTATATAAGGTATCAGTCAGATCTACCTCATCGTTTCTGCAACCAGAAAGGACAAAAATGCTTATCGAGAATATTATAATTTGTCTAAGCAATTTCCGCATATATTTCTAACGATCTGAGATGGATAAAGATGTTATCTTTTCTCTATACTATTTGATAAATTAATGGCAATTGTCGCAGATATCTGCTCATTGCTATCTTCCGAGCTTATACCTTCCAGCAAGCTTTTGATATCTATATAAATGGGTATGCTCCAGCCCGTGCCTGCCTGCAATTGTATATCAGTAGACCAGCCTATTTCCTGAAAAGGTAATTGTTCTATTTCTATCTCTCTGAGGCTGTCGGCTAATTCCACATCTATCCTCATCTGAAACAACTGATCTGTAGTATCTACAAACATACTGCCCACCAAATCTGAAAATCTAGAGTCAGGATCTACAGTCTCTATGGGCTGTAGGTTATCCACAACCTCTGAATCCAATCCCGTATGAAAAGAAATGCTATCTATCAGTCTGAGATAGTTTGTCTGACCTATGGTCCTAGAACGACTTGCAG
>CAYNJK010000233.1:0-5419 GCA_964397575.1 uncultured Saprospiraceae bacterium | reverse complement strand
CATTATCCCAAGCCCCACCAGCATTAGACTGGAAGATGGCCATCAATACACCACAAACAGTTACTCCTGCAAGTAATCCACCTAGCATTTCCGCTCCTCCCAAGAAACCAACTAGTACTGGTGTTACTACTGCTATAAGTCCAGGCAACATCATTTCTCTGATAGAAGCCTGAGTAGAAATCTCTACACATTTGTCATACTCTGCTTTACCATCTGCTGCTTCGAAAGTTGCAACATCAGCATCAGACCACTCACTTTGTTCTTTGCCTTCGTTTCTCTTCATTACGTCCAAAGCCTTAGTCAGCTCTGGGATACTTTTGAACTGTCTTCTTACTTCGTTTATCATATCCATTGCTGCTCTACCGACCGCATTCATAGATAAAGCCGAGAAAAGGAAAGGTAGCATACCTCCTACAAGCAGAGATGCCATTACCTTAGGATTCATAATATTTATTCCTGTAAGAATGTTAGCAGGATTAGCCACATTATAGGCAGTAATGAAAGCTGCAAATAAAGCCAAAGTTGTCAGTGCTGCAGAACCGATTGCAAATCCTTTCCCGATAGCCGCAGTTGTATTTCCTACAGCATCTAACTTATCTGTTCTTTGTCTTACTTCTTTAGGCAATTCTGCCATTTCAGCAATACCACCAGCATTATCTGCGATAGGTCCGTAAGCATCTACTGCTAACTGTATACCTGTATTAGACAGCATACCGACAGCGGCGATGGCAATACCATATAGACCAGCAAAGTGGTGTGCCCCTATAATAGCTATAGCTAAAATAATAATAGGAATAGCTGTAGAAATCATACCGACACCTAGACCAGCTATGATGTTGGTTGCAGCTCCTGTAAGAGACTGATCTACTATAGATTGTACAGGCTTTGTTCCAGTACCAGTGTAATGTTCAGTGACAATTCCGATAAGTAAGCCCGCAGCTAGTCCGAACAAGACAGCCCAGAAAACTCCGATACTTCCATATGTTACTCCATTCATCGTCCATTCCCCAGGCAGCATTCCTTTTACAATTAGGAAAGTTGCGATGAGCATGATGATGGCTGCAATAAATTCGCCTCTATTCAGTGCTTTCTGAGGGTCTCCACCTTCTTTTACTTTAACGAATAGCGTTCCTATTATAGAAGTGATAATTCCTACACTAGCTAAAACCATAGGCAACAAAACAGCAGAAAGCCCACCGAAATCATCCGACCAGCCTGTAGCTGAAGCCATAAAAGCGGCACCTAATACCATGGTTCCTATTATAGATCCTACATAGGATTCGAAAAGATCTGCACCCATACCTGCGACATCACCTACATTGTCACCTACATTATCTGCTATGGTTGCTGGGTTAAGTGGGTGATCTTCTGGGATACCAGCCTCTACTTTTCCTACAAGGTCTGCTCCTACATCAGCAGCTTTGGTATAGATACCTCCACCTACTCTGGCAAAGAGTGCGATAGAAGATGCTCCAAAAGAAAATCCAGTCAATACTGTTACAACCTTAGATACATCTGCTGCTGTTTCTAATCCATACATTTTTGAATAAACCAAGAATAAGGTTCCTAAGCCGAGAACACCAAGTCCTACAACTCCCATTCCCATGACAGCGCCTCCACCAAAGGCAACTTCTAGGGCCTTACCAAGGCTGTTCCTTGCTGCATTTGTGGTTCTAACATTGGCTT
This sequence comes from uncultured Saprospiraceae bacterium, assembly GCA_964397575.1. Classification (GTDB taxonomy): domain Bacteria; phylum Bacteroidota; class Bacteroidia; order Chitinophagales; family Saprospiraceae; genus RFSX01. The sequence goes on along the minus strand of CAYNJK010000233.1, from coordinate 3,733 downwards.
TTGTAGCTACCTTCATACCTATAAAGCCAGCTAGAGCAGAACAGATAGCACCCAGTATAAATGAAAGGGCAACAATAGGTGCTGATCCTGCAGTCTGACTACCACCCCAAGCCATTAATACTGCAACGACGATTACAAAAATAGATAGAACTTTATATTCAGCTTTGAGGAAAGCCATTGCACCATCTGAGATATTCTTGGCGATTCTTGCCATTTTATCACTACCAACTTCTTGCTTTCCGACCCAGCCAGATTTTATGAAGGTGTAGATTAAGGCGAGTATTCCAAAGGCTGGAACTGCCATTATTAGATTATTTACCATGTAGATTAGAGTTTTTGTTATTCGTTATTTCAGCGGGCAAAAGTACGGTGATTTTAATTTATAGCCAATAAAAGTAGGCTATAGTTATATTATAGTAACTGATACTATGTAAAAAATTGAAATAGAACTGATTAGGTAGTAAAAAATCGGAATGATCTTACTATGAAAAAAGGCAAAACAAATAGGTACATAAAAGAAAAGGAGAACAGAAAGTATCCGTTCTCCTGTACTGAGTAAATATTTACCCAATGTTTTTTAATTCCTAGCGATAGGAATCGGCATCTGTAAAAATTATTCCAGGGCTTACCTCTCAGGTTGGTGATTGGTCAGCCACACCATATGTTCTACTATCGTATAACTAAATATTCAAGTATAGATAAGTGCAGATTGGTACATCAAACATTCACTCTTTAAGTTCCTTGGTTCATTTAACACTAATAGTAGATTGCGTTTAATCTAAGGTTATCACCTGTGTCTATTATAATGGCATTAATGTTTTTCACATTCCTGCTTTCCTGTTAGAACTTATGCATCCTTTGCCGCGCCCAGCTCAAGCTTGCTGATTTTGGTACTCTCTAAGTATTTCCCACCATCATTCATGTTGTTAGTTTTACCAAACGTCTAGACTTACTTTTAAGACCTTATTAAGGTATGCAGATATTCAAAGTATTTGAAATTTGATCTAACAAAAAGTCGAATTAGTAATACATGTGCTTTTATTATCATGTATAAATAATTCTATTTCAATCTCGTAAATAGGATTCTAGCTTTCTAACAAATTATCCACAAATCAAATTTGAGCAACTGAGTCCTGATCTATAGCACTTAAATTTTTTAACCCACTTAAAATTTATTTTTAAGGCAATCTAAATATCCTATATTTGTTTAAAATCTATTCCCATGGCTACAGTAACAGAAGAAAACTACATCAAGGCCATCTATAAGATAACTGAAAAAAATCAAGGCTCTGCAAATACCAATGCAATAGCTGCCCACCTAGATACTTCAGCTGCCTCAGTCACTGATATGCTAAAAAGGCTCTCAGAAAAAGAATACTTCCACTACGAAAAATACAAAGGCGTCTATCTCACTTCGAAAGGCATACAACTCGCGACCAAACTCGTCCGCAGACATCGGTTATGGGAAGTTTTTTTGGTAGACAAATTAGGTTTTAGATGGGATGAAGTCCATGATCTGGCAGAAGAGCTGGAACATGTCGACTCAGAAAATCTTATCAAAAAATTAGATGACTATTTGGGTAATCCCAAATATGATCCACATGGTGACCCTATTCCAAATTCAGATGGAAAATTCACAATCAGAAATCAAGTCAGCCTACAAAATCTATTGAAAGAGGAAGCAGGTATAGTAGTAGGTGTAAGGGAAAGCAATAAAGACTTTCTTACTTATCTAAATAGTATAAACGTCAGCCTAGGTACAAAAATAAAAGTGATCAATCACATAGAGTTTGACCATTCTAAGAAAGTTATTATAGATGGCAATACTGAACAAGTTCTATCCCAAAAAGCCAGTACCAATTTATTTGTCAAAAAGATAAACCACTAAATTATATGCAAAAATTTATTACCTCACTGGCACTGACCTTGTTATGCTTCGGCACAATTGCCCAATCAACTCAGACAGACAAAAAAATTGTTGTGTCATCTGCTTCTATGATTTGGGACATGGTCGCAAACATTGCTGGCGACAAAGTAGTCAATAAGCTCATCGTCCCTATCGGAGGTGATCCGCATATATATGAACCTTCTCCCTCTGATGCACAAAAAGTGGCAACTGCAGATCTGATATTTATCAATGGGCTCACATTTGAAGGATGGGTAGTGAAACTTATAAAAAACTCTGGCACAAAAGGGAATACTATTACTGTGACGGATGGACTTACACCTATCTCCAGTTCAGTGTATGATAATGCTTATGATCCGCATGCATGGATGGACCTAAGTCTCGCCCAGACCTATATAAAAAACATCAAAGATGGTCTAGTAGAAATGGACCCAGCAAATAAAGATTATTACCTGAGTAACTACCAGTCCTATGCTCAAAAGCTCAAAGACTTAGACACCTACATCCTAAATAGAATAAAAGAAATTCCAGAACAAAAAAGGGTACTTATAACTTCTCACGATGCTTTTAGATATTATGGCAAACGCTATGGCATAAGAGTAGAAGGTGTCATAGGAATCTCCACGGAGGCCGAAGCACAAACCTCCGATATGGTAAGAGTTGTAAAAGCCATAAAAGAATCAGGCGTGCCTGCCATCTTTGTGGAAACTACTATCAATCCCAAATTGCTACAACAAATAGCAAAGGATAATGATGTAGCTATAGGAGGCTCCTTATTTGCTGATTCTATTGGAAAAAAAGGCAGTGGTGGACATTCTTATTATGACATGATGAAATCCAATACCGACCTTATTGTGGATGCTCTCACAAAAGAAAAAAATATTAGTGATGATAAAGATAGTACTGGTGATGCTGGCTCTCTACCCTATTTTGTATTGGCTGGCTTTTTAGTAATCGGCCTCTTGTTATTTATATTCAAAATGAACAAGTAAAATTTAATGCCTAATACACATATAAAAGTTCGAGGCCTCTCTGTCAACTATGGCACAAAAAGGGTGCTTACCAATATCCATCTGGACATACATGCTGGAAATGTATATGGAGTAATAGGTCCTAATGGTGCAGGCAAATCGACTTTGTTCAAGTCCATCCTTGGACTGATAGATTACAATGCCGGCGACATAGAAGTCCTCGGCGATGATATAGACGATGTCAGAAAACAGATCGCGTATGTTCCTCAGAAAGACGAAGTAGACTGGAATTTTCCCGCAACCGTTAGAGACATAGTTCTGATGGGTAGATACCCGTACAAAAAGTTGTTACAAAGACTGGACAAAAATGACCATGCTATTGCTGACCAAGCAATGGAACAAATCGGCATACTTAATCTAGCAACCAGACAAATAGGAAAACTATCCGGTGGGCAACAGCAAAGAGTATTTATTGCTCGTGCTCTATGTCAGCAGGCGGATATCTTTTTTCTGGATGAGCCATTTGTAGGTGTAGACATAACTACTGAAGAAAAAATAATTTCTATTCTAAAAGAATTAGTCCTACAAGGCAAGACCGTCCTTGTTGTGCATCACGATCTATCTACTGTAGAAGACTATTTCGATAAGGTGATCTTATTAAATCAAAGACTCATTGCCTTTGGTGATACGACAACGACTTTCAATTCTGACAACATTTCAAAAGCTTACGGACCGCAATTAACGATACTTCACAAAACTGGAATCAAACAATAAGAATAGCTTAGTGATAAAATGTCGTTTTAAACTTAAGCTCCCCTTCTATAGTTGCTTCCTGAGAGTTGTACTCCACTTCCAA
>CAYNJK010000232.1:0-5449 GCA_964397575.1 uncultured Saprospiraceae bacterium | reverse complement strand
AAACATTGCTAGACTAATAGTTGTAAGAAGCACAATGTTGGGTATAGATTTAAAACTCATTTCCTTAGATCAATTAATTATTCGAGATAAACTAGAGAGTGATAAGATAGGCATTCATCTTTCGCAAACAAGATATTTCTAGAAAATAATTGAAAGTGGACGTTTAATAATAAGAGACTTCAAATGACAGGCTTTCCTATATTCTTTCTCCTCCATTACACTAGTATACGAAAGTGTTTAAGCAAGAAGAGCAGCAATCAGGTCTTACTCTTTATATCAAATCTTAGGCAAGTAGGTAGTATCTTAGTCTCATTTAGAAAAGGCAGATGAAATACTATAGCAATACAAAGCTGACCTGATGGCCAAGAAGTACCTATTCGCAATCGTTCTATTAGTTTGGACGCTTGGATGCAAAGATCCATCAGATGAGCAAATCCAACTCAGTCATGTAACAATTACTGAGGGCACCAATCTTGCCATTGCTGTAGATCCTCAAGAGCAATTTATCATTCATGATTTTCAGGGTGCACTTTATAGAATGTCTATCGATGATGGCAGCTCAACGCCTATAACTGGATACTACATGGATGCTAGACAGCCTGATCTTTCTGCAGATGGAGAGCAAGTTTGCTTTCAAGCATATCAAGATGGCAACTGGCATATATGGACGATACACAATGATGGAAGCAAGTTACAACAAGTCACTAGCGGCGAATTCGATTATAGAGAGCCTGCATTTGCACCAGATAGGCAATCGATAGCCTTCTCATCAGACCAGAGCGGTAGTTATGATATTTGGATAAAGAATAGAACTTCTGGCGCAGTCATACAACTTACCAATGTAGACTCTAATGATTATGCACCGAGCTTCAGCCATGACGGGAGGACCCTGGCCTTTATAAGAGAAACACCAGAAGACTGGCAAGTCAACAGCATAGACATCCAATCTAAAAAGATAACTACCCACTATGTAAGTCAATACAAGTTATATGCGCCTTCCTGGAGCTTGGGTGATAATGACCTCACTTTTGTAGAACACAATTGGCTGACAAGTACCATAAAACAGGTCAGTCTAAAATCTGATAGCATTATCAATTTGACTAAGGCGGAAGAAGATGTATTTCCATTTAGAGTGCAACACATGACGTCAGGTTATTACTATACCGCAGATGGCCAGATCAAATACCAGCCAGTAAACGCCACTACTCAGACTATCCCGTTCAGCCTTCAGCTTCCTGTCTCCACAGCAAAATATAATCGCAAGCAGCCTTTATTCGTAGTGGATAAGCCGACTAAAATAAAAGGCATCTATGCACCTAAAATTTCTCCCGATGGAGACAAGATTTGTTTTATAGCCCTCGGTGATGTTTGGATAAAAGACTTGGAGCATGATTCATTAGAAAGAGTGACCCATGATCCGTTTATTCAATTGATGCCAAGCTGGCATCACGATGGACAACAACTGGTCTATGCTTCTGATCGACAAAATGTAACGGCACTATGGAAATACAATCTTACCACAAAAGAACATACGATGATCGGTGAGATCAGCACGATGCCTAGTGGAATTGATCTGCATCCCGATGGGAACACGATTGCCTATACGATGGCATTTGGCCCACGTGCTGGCCGCCTAGCAGTTATGGATATCACTACAGGGGTTTCTAGCTCACCGCGATCCATCTTTCCCTTCGCCACGAGTAGTCCAAGCTGGCATCCTGATGGCAAGCGCATCATCATGACTATTCTTCAGCCCTATTCAGGATTATATCGTGAAGGTGTTGCCAGAACCATTGTAGTCAATATGGTAACTGGAGAAACTACATCCCAAAAAGAATTTACACATAGATCTTATGGTGCACGTACTAATGACTCGCCACTCATTGTAGATAATGGCGCTCGGATGATCTATACCTCTGAAGGATTTTTGCATGAAGTGGCGATAGATCAAGACTTAAACAACTTAGCTGCTCCTACAACACTGACGGACATCCTGTCTGATACACCTTCGATAGATCATGAAGGAACACAGCTATTATTTAGCTCTGTAGATGAACTAAAAATATATGATCGCCATACCAAGCGTACGAGAAGTATCGACATAGATATCACCTATAGCAATCCGATAGACACAACAACTAAAGTTATTCGTGCAGGGACTATTATAACTATGACTGGAGATCGACTACAGGATCATGATATACTTATCCAAAATCAAAGCATTGTCAAAATTCAACCCCGTCAGAATTACCCCACAGCAGTAGAAGTCATAGATGCCTCAGATCAGTATGTTATGCCAGGTCTTATAGATATGCATGCGCATCAAACCAGTGAGCTAGGAACTTCTCTCGGTTATAAGTGGCTCAGTTGGGGAGTAACAACTACTCGAGATCCTGCCACCTATCCAAACGATGCTCAAAGCAGAAAGGAAGCACAGATTACCGGTGACTTAGTTCATCCACGTATCATCTATACCGGTAGTCCCATCGATGGCAACAGAGTTTATTACAACGGCACTTATGCCGAGATGTCCTTAGACCAAATCAAAAGAGAATTGCTGCGATCACAGACACTGGATTATGATTTTATAAAAACTTACGTCCGACTAGCCGATAGCCTGCAGCGAGTTGTGATCCAATATGCACATGACAACGGACTGCCAGTTACTTCGCATGAACTCTATCCTGCAGCACTGACAGGCATTGATGGTGTAGAACATATACTAGGTACGAGTCGACGAGGCTATACACCAAAGATGAGCCAAACTTATAAAAGCTATAGCGACGTACCAGCTATTATCTCTGCAGCGGAAATGACCTTTACACCGACCATAGGAATATATAGTGGCTATAATTACATGCTATACAAGCATCCTGAATTACTCGAGGACCAGCGTCTACTTACTCTAGAAAATTCTTACAATTTGTCGAATGCCACTGCTGCTATAAATGTTGTCAAAGAGTCTCCAGCTAATCATAGAGAGATGTTTGAGCGACAAGCAAGCTTGATCAAAAAAGTATATGAGGCAGAAGGGATGCTGATAGCTGGGACAGATTCTCCGATCATACCCTATGGTTTTGGATTATTCACTGAGCTGTTATGCTATCAGGCTGCAGGACTGACACCTTATGCCGTCTTAGAAACTACTACTACAAATGCTGCTAAAGCGCTGAACGCTGCTGATCAAATCGGAAGTATCCAAGAAGGGCTACTGGCAGATCTGATAATTCTTGATGCTGATCCTACTGAGGACATCTACAATCTAAAGGAGATAGATAAGGTAGTGTTGTCGGGTAGGGTTTTGAGTATTGATGATTTGATTCAGGAGTTTGCTTCATTTGGCGATGAGGAGTAGAGAGTGGTTTATTAAGATTTGCTTACTCGGAATTATAATAGTTTTATTACAAAACCTTTGCTGCCTAGTTGCTGGCTCACTAAGATACAAGCGCATTAAGTCTGTTTTCTGAGTATTCAATACAGCACATAAGGATTATCTAGCTTAGTAATAAATATCTAGGACTGCTTACGATACTTTGGATGAGGTCTTAAGAAGAGCTTAGAAGCTCTTTTATTGCCTTGATATTTAGTGCATTCTTGAGGTAATGAGTAGCATGTATCTGTGTTTTACCCTTTGTCTTTATCTGAAAGCGGCCTGAATTATTAATCGATTCTATGAAAATAGGACTACCGAGCCAGGTAGAATAGCTGTTAGGGTGAGTTAAACTTATAGAGTTTTCATTGTTAGAAATTTTAATTTGATATCTCATCGGAGATGATTCTAATGAATCTATAATTTTTTCAGTGCTCATATTATCTACAAAAGAATTATTAAATAAATCTTTTATTTCTTTTCTACTGAGGTCCTCTACGCCTCTTTCTTTGAAAATAGCTCTTGATTGATACAAAGAATATATTGTCATCATTGTTCCAAATAGCGCCGACATCACTACAAAATGCCAAAAATCAAATCCTTTTTCTCGGTAATCCAACATTGTCATAATAAGCCCATAGGGTACTCCAAATAATAATACGCTAAGCAAAATATTTTTAAATGTCATTGCTTGTTTGTTACATTGGGTACTAAGTTAGTTTCTAAGTTCTATAAAATCAAACCTTTTGTTTAGCCATAGGCGTGGGGATCTTCTTAAGAATGTCGTTGTGCATCTTGGGCAGATAGTTTTTGCAATATAACTTCAGCAAAGTTTTCTCTCATTCCTCGTAACGAAAGACTGTCTAGAGTACAATCAATCCAGTATGTCAAGCAGTTCTTTTTTACTTCTGATAGAACTAACAGGACCAGAAAGGATGTCTTCGTTGAGCAGTCGTTTATTATTCTGCAGTTTTTGGATCTTTTCTTCTATACTGTTTTTGGAAATAAACTTAATCACATGTACTTGTTGTGTCTGCCCGATACGATGTGCTCTGGCTATTGCTTGTTCCTCTATAAAAGGATTCCACCAAGGGTCTAGAATGAACACATATTCTGCAGCGGTAAGGTTCAGGCCAGCTCCACCTGCTTTAATGGAAATGAGAAAGACTTTCTTTTCGTCATTATTCTGAAATTGCTTTACTGATTTCTCTCTTTGTTTCTGGGTATGGCTACCTGTCAGTGTCAAGTACGGAATATTTTCTGATTCTAGTTCTGCAGCTACCAAATCTAGCAAACTTGTAAACGAACTGAAGACCAAAATCTTATCGCTCAGAACTAATTCTTTTAACTTATTGAGCACGAGTTCCATCTTACCAGAACCATGGTTATAGTTTTCATCATATAGTGCAGGATGATTAGAAATCTGTCTTAGCATAAGGATCTCCTTGAAAACATGGATATGATATTCACGGTCAGATTCATCTAGATTGAGAATTAGGTTTCTGGCTGCACTCTTTCGCTCTTCAAAAAGGGACTTTTGCTCGTCTGTCATCTCTACATACAGGCTTTGCTCAAACTTGGCTGGGAGATCTGGTGCTACTTCATATTTTGTACGACGCAGTAAAAATGGATCTACAATTTTTTTGAGTTCTGCAATAGAGGCTTCATCCCTGTCTTTTTCTATAGGTACTTTGAAATTGGTTTTAAAAAACTCGAAGCTCCCTAGTATTTCAGGATTGATGAATTCCATCTGGGACCAGAGATCAGATAAGGAGTTTTCTATTGGTGTGCCTGACAGGGATATCTTACTCTCTGCTGTGAGTTCGGAAAGTGCTTTGAAGACTTTTGAATTTCTATTCTTTATGTACTGGCTTTCATCTAGTACGATATAGCGCCAAGAAATTTTAGAAAGTATTTCTTTGTCGCGCAAGGCTGTCTGATAGGTGGTCAGTATGACATCAAAGGATTCCAAAATGACACCACTACTCTTACGCTGCGCCCCCACATAAGCTGTCGTGATGAGGTCTGGTGCAAACTTTGCTATTTCTTCTTTCCAATTGAAAACAAGGGATGCGGGAA
>CAYNJK010000231.1:0-5464 GCA_964397575.1 uncultured Saprospiraceae bacterium | reverse complement strand
ACCTGTACAAGTGGTCGAGGCTGCTCCTGCGATACAGGCACCAGCGGTAACAATGCCAGCGGTTGCTGCAGCCAAATCTCAGAGTTCAAGATTCTACTCTCCACTTGTAAAAAGTATCGCCAAGAAAGAGAATATCTCTATCCAGGAACTAGATGCGATTCCTGGTAAGGGAGCTAATGGCAGAGTCACCAAAACAGATATACTCCATTACGTCGCCAATAGAACATCGGCACCGGCAATGACAGCGATGCCTCAAAGCAATGGAAGTGGACCTGCATCAGGTATACAACCAGCTGCTATTTCGACTTCCAAGACCAAAACCCCAGCACCAGCAAGTTCTCTAAATGGTGGTGATGAAATAGTGGAGATGGGCAGGATGCGTAAGCTGATTGCTAATCATATGGTCATGTCTAAACAGACCTCGCCACATGTCACCTCTTTTGTAGAAGCGGATGTGACCAATTTGGTCAACTGGCGTAAGAAGAACAAGACTGCTTTCCTAGAAAAGTACGGAGAAAAAATCACCTTTACACCGCTTATAATGGAGGCGGTAATCAAAGCCATCAAGGACTTTCCAATGGTGAATGTATCAGTCGTTGATGATAAAATCCATATCAAAAAAGATATCAATCTGGGCATGGCAGCTGCTTTGCCTTCAGGAAATCTCATTGTTCCAGTTATCAGAAACGCTGACTACCTTAATCTGGCCGGACTGACCAAGTCTGTTAATGATCTGGCTGCCAGAGCACGGGCCAATAAACTTAAGCCGGAAGAAATACAAGGCGGCACCTATACTCTGACCAATGTCGGAACGTTCGGTAATGTGATGGGTACACCGATTATTAATCAGCCTCAGGTAGCCATCTTGGCTGCAGGAGCTATCAGAAAAAAACCAGCTGTAGTAGAGACTGAGTATGGTGACCTCATTGCTGTGAGACAGATGATGTTTTTGTCACATTCTTATGACCATCGGGTAGTAGACGGATTCCTAGGGGGCTCGTTTGTAAGAAGAGTGGCAGATTATCTCGAAGGATTTGATGTCGACAGACCACTATAACAAAGAATAATTATTGTCTAGTTTGAAGACCACATTTCATAGCATAACTCTGATTCTGAGCATTTTTCTGTCAGTTGTTTTATTGCCTGATCTTAATGGACAAAGCAGTAAGCAAAAAGGTGATTCCGCTTGGGATCAAGGAAAAATTAAAACAGCGGTCAATCATTATTCCAAAGTAGATAATATCCTAGAGGATAAGTCCTTGCTCGCCAAAAGAGGACTCGGCTACTTCAAACTCAATAAGCTCAAAAGAGCTATTAATGATTTTACACTGTCTAAGAAGCTTGGTAATGATGATCCAGAGCTTTTCTTTCTCATGGCTCAGTCCAAGCAGCACCTAAAAAATTACGAAGAGGCCGCATACTTCTACAAAGAATATATCAAAGCCACCGACACCAAGTCATATAAAGGCCAGCTGGCTCTGAGAGAAATAAAGAACTGTGCCTACAGTGCCTTCCATCAGAAGGATGCTTCTACAGCCTTTGTAGAAAGCTTCGGTGAGACAGTAAATACTTACTATGATGAAGTCTATGCCCTACAAAGCCCTCAGTTTGGCAACACCTTCTATTTTTCTTCTAATAGAAATCTAAAGCACAACGATGTCTACGCTTATAGCATCAATGAAAAAGGAGAGTGGGTAGAAGACAAAGAATGGGACAAGGAAATAAATACCAACCTTAACGAATATGTGATGGATGTCAGTACTGACGGCTTGGCGATGTTGTTTACAAGAACCGAAGGGAGTGAGTTGAGTACAAAAATCTATGTATCTTCCTTTGATGAGAATGATGACCAGCACATTATAGAGTTGCCGGAATACTTGCTGGATGGAGCTGTAGATCTTCAGATAGTTGATTACAATACCATTGCTTTTGCAAGTAAGGAACTAGGTGGCTATGGCGGCTATGATATCTTTACACTTAACTATAAGAATGGCGTCTGGTCCGACCCTATCAATGAAGGAGAAATTATAAACTCTGAATACGACGACAGAAGCCCTTACTTTGCCAGTAATGCACAGTTTCTTTATTTCAGCTCTAACAGGCCCTATTGCTTCGGCGGTTATGATGTGTATTATTATAACAAGTTGGGCATAGCCAAGCAACCGACCAATATGGGCGCACCGCTCAATAGCGCAGGCAATGACCTTCACTACAGATTACATATAGATGGGCAGATGGCCGTAATGAGCTCTGATAGAAAATCTGGAGCAGGTGCCTATGACATCTATCAGGTGTATATGCAAGACTTTAAGCCGATGCCGCCTAAGGATGATCGGCAACTAGAATATCTGAAGGACTACTATAATTATATTAATCCTCAGGAGCAAGTTGTAGAAGAGACACAAACCCATCTCGATAAGCTAAAGCAGAGAATGGAAAAAGAAGAAGCTACAACAACTAATAACGCTGATAGCAAGGAAGAGGTTGTAGAAGAAACTACAGCAGCTGATAACGCCGTCAACAAAGAAGAGTTAGTAGAAGAAACTATCGCTGAAGCAATAAACACTACCCCAGAGAAAACAGCAGAGCAGGCCAGCCAACCTGATGACACAAGTCACATGACCATAGACAAAAAAGTGGAAAGCAAGGGAGATGAGATGGTAGAAGAAACTAGAGCCGAAACAAAAACAGAAACAATAAGTACTACTGAACAAAAGACAACTGAGCTGACAGACCCAGCGGGTGATAAGACAGATAGTATGGCCGAGAATGCCAAGACGGTTATGGATGACACTAGTAAAGAGGATAAGGGAGAGAGCAACACCACCCTGAGTACAACAACAGAGTCATCTACAACTAAAACCGAAGTCGCGGAAAGTTCAAGCGATGCTTCTGAACAAACCAACACCAAGTCTACCCAGTCTTCAGAAAAGAGCTACACAACCATTGGCAAGCCCCAAAACCCTAAGAACACGACACCTGCACTGCCACGAGAAGCTTCTGGTGAGTCACCACTGAGCTCTCTGAAAAAAGAAAGAAAAGCTTCTAAACCCTCTAATGTAAAGTACATCTCTGGTGAGAAACTAGCCAATACCGTCCTCTATCAGGATCGCCATGATCTTATGAACGGAATAAACAGGGCCAAGCTGGACAAGCTGGTATCCTACCTAAAACAAAACTTAGATCATTCGGTACACTTTGTAGCCCATACTGACCATCTGGAACTAGGCCTTCCGGAATATATGCAGTACAATACCCTTAAGCGGGCAAACTTACTTGCAAGCTACCTGATAGATAGCGGTATCGGAAAAGACAGAATAAGCATAGAATCCGTCTGCGCCAATTATCCACTGATAAAACCAGAAAACGCCGGTAAACTAAATGAAGCTTACCTCGCTTACAACAAACGTATAGATTGGGAACTAAGAGACAGAGATAAGCATGTGCTGATGAACCCAGAATTGCCTTTAGGCAGTATTCCTGGTTATGCCATAGACAGAAAATATGAACTCTACAGCCTGCTCAGAGAAGAACTCTATTACTCTGTAGAAATTGCAGAATCGCCAAGAATCTATAAGAACGCTGTTCTGCGACTATTCACCGATATTTATATCAGAAAAGAAACCCAGACAGCTAACAACAAGTACTATATAGGCCTCTATAACAAGTATGAAGAAGCTGCGGCACTAAAGGAAAAGCTGGAAGCATCTTCTGCCAAGTATGCTAAAATAGTCCCCTTCTATAACGGAATGCCTATCTCTAAGTCGGACCTTAAAATCGTGGCTAAAGACTATCCTGATCTGACTTCTTATATTTCTGCTGAGAGGTAACTTGCCACATCAAGTTTAATTTGTCTTCGACCTAATGCAGGCCATCTACTGTGGCTGTCTCTCCTGCTTATGCCTGCCCTGATTTGGGAAGAAAAATAAATTATATTTTCTCAGGCAACGTTTTTCTATTTTGATAGACTAGAAGCTAGAGTCTCGGAGTGGGGTACAGTGGCTCCTTGATTTTTGGTATGCATCTGAATAAGCAAAACAAACTCTATGTAAAGCCGACCTATTCCAGGTATATCTCTACCCTTAACGTGGACAATGCCGGAAGCAATCCTGATGTGATCAGTAAGCTGTTTCTGTATTATCTCGATTTTGGGATGAGGAGATTTCTGAATTAACGAGTACTGACAACCGGAGCAGTGCTGATGAATTATAACACGACTTCAGACGAATTAGTAATCGATCTTTCTAGTTTACCCAGCGGTTTGTATCTACTAAGGCTAGAACATCTTGTGAATCAAAATCTCTTTGTACAAACCATTATAAAACAGTAAAACGAATTACGAACGAGAGAGATCTAAAGAATTTCCAATAAGTCGAACGCTGTATCAGATACTTCTTTTTCGTACACCAAAAAGTAACCGCCTCCGCCAGCGCCAGACAACTTCACATAGTACTTGTCCGTTTTTAGTCCTTCATGCCATACGGTTCTTATGGGTGCAGGAATCATTCTGACAAACAACTCATATTGTAGGGTGCTTATTTTTTTAAATAGTGCAGCTATGTTTTCTTTAGCCAATAGGGCTGCGATTATTCTTTCATTATAATTACTAAGTTCTGCTACTGCAGTTTTGTAAGCAGCATCATTCTCTAGCTGTAGTTTGAACTGCTGTATTAGAGGTTTGCTGACTCTGCTTTTTTTACTGTCTAGTAGTTTTAGCTGTGTCGGTAAGACTAAGCTATCCAGGAGTCTGATGTCGTTGTTTTTGAAATAGACGGGCTGTTGGTAATAGCAAGTCAGAGGATCCAGACCTGAGCTTTGTCCATGGAAAAAAGACTCTATTTCTGACAGTTTGGCCTTCGTCTCATGAAGGGTCAGAGACTCCCTGTCAGGGAAGAATAAACTGTAAGCTGCTGCCGTGAGGGAACCCGAACTGCCCAGACCATAACCCAGAGGAATGGAAGACTTATACTGTAAAGTCTTGGTTGCCGTCTCGATGGCGCTTACATCAGCACCCCTGATGCCTAGAAGATGCTTATAGAACTCAGCTAGGCTGGGACCGCCCAGTTCTTCCTTCCATTGGCCAGAATACTTCCAAAATGGAAGGGCAATTGCCGCTCCACCTACAATAATCGTATATTCTCCAAAGAGCAACAATTTTGCAGGAAAAGACTTCATCTTCATAAGCCTCCAAAGTTAACAGCTAAAATCCTTACTTTTGCCGCATAATTCTAAATGATGAGTACAAATACTGATTCAAGAAAGAAATACTGGTTGTGGACAATGATTTCACTTGTTGGGACCTTACTTTTCCTTGTATTCAAACCTGAATGGTTCTGGGTGATGCTCCCATTTCTAGGGACTTCCTTTGTTTATGCCATGGATTGGGCTTAAAAACTGCTGTTGTTGGGCCGTTTTCGACTAGAAACTTAGGCGGCGCATAGGCTTGTCATGCGCTGATGTATTG
>CAYNJK010000230.1:0-5470 GCA_964397575.1 uncultured Saprospiraceae bacterium | reverse complement strand
GTATTGTGGTTCTCTCCTGCTCTTATATATCTGCTTTCAGCTCGTTCTAGTTTGTTCTTACTCAGGTAGTCTGTTATATCGAGTTGATCTAGATCTAGGACAAATTCTGCATTTTTTCTATGATCTGAGCATTCACATTTGCTGGATATGACCTTGGGGATGTCGATTCCTGTTCTGAGTTCTATGTTATCTATGTTGAAGGCTTTGCAGTCTTGTCTCTCATATATGTGTCTGGTTAGTAACATCATACTCCCAAAGAATAACACAATCATCATTATTACGGCGGACAATAGGAGGACCACTTTCTTTATTTGCATTTGTTGGTTTCTAGATATACAACGACATAGCTGTCTATATATTGGAAAAGGAGCCTGTCGCATTCCAATTATAATTATTGGGCAGAGACAGCCTCCAGTCTAGGATCGAATGTATCAGTTGTGTTTTATCTAGGCACGATGACGACACCGAAATTTATAGGTCTAAGCCCAGGAACGTTTTCGTCTTGGAAAAGATCACTCAGTCCATATTGGACATAGAAATTAAGAGGGCCATAGCCTATTCTTCCTTCCAGCATGCCCATGCTTTTTCTGAGATTGAACTCCCCTTTGGTTTTGGTCTTATCCCCATCCTCTGTTTTGTATTTATAATTGCTATTCAGCAAAAGTTGGTGTACGTACCCGAAAGCAATATTGAATGAGTCATAGATTCTATTTGGATTAGAATCAAAATCCAACATCAGTGGAATTTGCAAGTAGTTAGCTTTCAGTCGATTTTTCTTTAAGCCAGGTACATCGAAGTCTAAGGCAGAACTAATGTTGGGCTGGTCAGGATTAAGTCGATAATCTCTTTCCATGCTGTAATGGACCACATTCCATTTTACGGCTGTACTTATTCCGAACTTGCTACGTCCTTTCTTCTTATTCATATCAAACTTCACATTCACCAAATGTATGCCGACGTTTGTAGATCTGATAAGTCTTTGGTCTAAGTAATCTAAGTCAGCAGGCAAGTCCAGACTTCCATCCAGTAGGTAGCTGCTGATGCCTAAGTCTAGCATGAAGAACCTTACAGCATTATTGACACGATATTCGAAAGATATGTCTCCGTCTTCATCTTTATGGAAACTGATTTTTTTCTCTCTTAATGAATCCTTCACGGACTCAGAAGTTTCTGATGCTATTGTATATGTTGCTAATGTATCTGTTGCGTTAAGGCCAGTACTGAGAAGTATTATGCCTAGCATATGTATTGCTAATTTTTTCATAGTCTCATTTTTTATTAGTTCGTAATTATTGATTTCGGAAGAACCATATTCTCAAAGCCTTCAGCTGCAGTCTTAAGGTTTATAGAGCTTAACGATTCTCGTAGGTTTACATTTTTATAAGCTTGTGGGGTTATTGCAGCCCACCATTTTTTTTGTTTTTGTAGTGTAGTTTCATAAAGTATAATAGTCATTACGGCTGTTTCCGATATAAGTCCCTCTGCTTCGGTACTCGCTAGGGCAGCAGTTTTCAGTTGTGGTATCTGAGCTACAGCTTCTACTTTTTGCAAGAGCTGTGCTTCCTTAGTTGTCACTTTTTCAGTAGTTGCATTTTCTTGGGGAGTTACACTTGCAAAGGAGTGCTCAGGTATATTATTTATGAGCTCGTCTTGTTTAGTTGTTTCAGGCTTATAAGAAACTCTTTCTCTGGGCGCAGTTATGGGAGTCGCCAGTGGAGTTGTTTTGCTCTTAGTCATAAGTGGTCGGTCCAAAGCAATAGCTCTTGATTGTCCATTGTCTATAACTACTCCTGCATCTTTAGATTCTTCTGTTTCTATAGCGGCAGGTAGTTTTTCCAGACTAGCGATAGGAAGGTAGTCAGACGTTTTTTCTGGTACGACTTTACTTTTATTTGCTGGCTGGTTAGCATTATATGTGGTAGTAATAACCAAGGCAATAGCAGTAGCCAACAATAGCAATAGAGCAGGGATCCACCATGCCGATTTTTTAGATTTTGGTTGGTATAATTTTTCTTTAGCTGTGTAAATGATGGAAAGATCTTCTTCTATAATAGGAGCATCTAGATAGTCGGTCAGCTCACTCTTTATCTGTGGATGTGCAGATAGAAACGCATTAAAAGCCTGTTTGTCATTCTGTGACAGAGTGCCTTCTAGATAATCTATCATGAAGGCTTCGTAATTCAGTTTATTAATTTTCATAACAGGGCTTTATTTCAGAGTTCAGAGAATTGACGATGGCTCTCATTTTTTTTCGGGCGCGAAACAGTTGCACTTTTACCACTCCGAGAGCCAGTTCTAGTATGTCTGCTATTTCTTCGTAGCTGTATCCATCCCAGTCTCTGAGCATTATTATTTGTTTTTGATTGACGTTTAATTGTTCGAATGCTTTCTCTATAAGGTCTTTGGTTTCTAGATTACTATTGGTTTTGATATTCTGAGTTGGGGCAGTTGTAAATTGTCTTACTTTTTTCTTTCTCTGATCGTCTACCAGTTTATTGTAAAGGACTCTATACAAGAAGGGCTTGGCGTGGGAAGGAGATACTTTATCTCTGTTTGTCCACAATTTGATCATACTTTCTTGCACCAGATCTTCGGACCATGCTTTGTCTCTTGTTAGCTTAAGTGCATACCTCAGAAGCCTATCTGAATAGTCATTGACAGCGATATTGTATTCTGTGGTAGTCAATTAGTTGTTTTGTTTGATGCTACTACGGATGAGTTACACGAAAGTTACAGCACCAAAATATTTTTTTGGAAATAAACTCGAAGAACCGCCTAATATATGAGATGAACTGTAATATTGGTAGACCCAAATAGGCTGACCCACAGCAGATTAGGCCTATTCTACCTTGTCGTTGGCCATTGCTCTGGCTTTGAGCTTTTTTAGGAAAGGACTGGCGAAGATAAAGTCTTGGAGAATCTCATTCTTGTTATCTAGTACTTCGTCTTTGTTGCCTTGCCAAGCCAATTTGCCCAAGTGTAAAAGACAGATGTTCTCGCCGATCTCCATCACGGAGTTCATGTCATGGGTATTTATGATCGTAGTGATCTTGTTGTCATTGGTAATGTCTGTCAGTAGTGCATCTATGGTAATGGCCGTCTTGGGATCGAGACCAGAGTTGGGTTCGTCGGCAAATAGATATTTAGGCTTGAGTACGATAGCTCTGGCTATTCCCACTCTTTTTTGCATACCTCCAGATATCTCAGAAGGATACTTATTATTGATACCCTCCATACTGACTTGCTCTAGGCAATAGTCTACGCGGGCTCTTTTTTCACCTGCAGTCATTCTGGTAAACATATCCATCGGAAAGCGAATGTTTTCTTCTACAGTCATGGAATCGAAGAGGGCATTGCCTTGGAAGAGCATACCGACCTTCATCCGTAATTGTAATAGTTCATTTTTAGATAGATCGCAGAGATCTTTGTCATCATACCATACATGACCCTTAGATGGTTGCATGAGACCGACAAGGATTTTGAGTAGGACGGTTTTTCCCGCACCTGACTTTCCTATAATTAGATTGGTCTTAGACTCTTCGAACAGGAAATCTATCCCTTTCAGTACATGGTTATCATCAAATGACTTGTGTATGCTTTCTGCTCTTATCATTTCTAGCCAGTTAGTAATACTGCAATGATATAATCTGCTATAAGTATCACGATGATACCATAGACGACAGCTCTCGTGCTCGCTTGTCCCAGTTCTATGCTCCCGCCCTTTACAAAGTAGCCTTGATAACAGGCAATAGAAGTTAAGATATAAGCAAAGACAACTGCCTTGATATACATGATGACAACATTCCAAGGAATAAAGAATGATCTGAGGCCCTCCACAAATTCCTCATGAGAATAAGCACCAGAATAAGTAGAAGCAAAATAACCGCCGCCTATACTCACCACAGCTGCCACTGATACCAGAACAGGAATCATGACCAGCGCTGCCAGTAATTTAGGAAGGACAAGGTAAGAGGCTGTATTAACCCCCATGATTTCCATGGCGTCTATATGTTCCTTTTGTCTCATGCCTCCTATCTCGGAAGCAATATTGGAACCGACCTTGCCGGCGAGGATAATAGATGAAAAAGTAACTGCCAGTTCTATAATCGCCATATCTCTGACGATATAGCCTATATAGTAACTTGGTATCAGTGTACCTTCTAGCTGATAGGTGAATTGTACTGCCGTAACCGCCCCGATAAAGATAGAAACGACAAAGATGATCATCAGTGAGCCTATACCTATATCGTACATCTGGCGAACGGTCTCCTTGTAGTACATAGTCCAGTTCTCAGGAAACCTGAATATCCTGCCATGCCATCTGATAAACTTACCTATATGAAAAAGTAGATTCATTCTTTATAAGATTCTGCGAAAGTAAGTAAAAGGATTGATGGTTGCTAAACCTTTGGATGCAGTCACAAACTAGTTTTGTTGCTTTGTTTGTTTTTTCCTATGTTGGCACAAATGGATAAGATGAAAGCAGTAATTACAGGAGGAACTAAAGGTATAGGACGTGCTATAGCTGAAAAATTAGCAACAAATGGATATGAACTGGTCATTTGTTCCAGAAATGCTCAGGATTTGGCTGCTGCCAAAGCTGACCTAGAAAAACTCTCTGCGACTACGGTGCATACCAGTGTCGTGGATATGAGCCAGCGAGCTCAGGTTTTGGAATTCGGCACCTTTTGTCTCGATAAATTGGGCCAAATAGATATTCTTATAAATAATGCTGGGATCTTCATTCCAGGCGCCATCCATGAAGAGGAAG
Organism: uncultured Saprospiraceae bacterium; assembly: GCA_964397575.1. Lineage (GTDB taxonomy): Bacteria > Bacteroidota > Bacteroidia > Chitinophagales > Saprospiraceae > RFSX01. The sequence goes on along the minus strand of CAYNJK010000230.1, from coordinate 699 downwards.
AGGGTGCTCTAGAAAGTATGATAGAGACCAATCTCTACAGCGCCTATCATTTGACCCGAAAATTATTGCCTCCTATGATGGAAAAAAAATCAGGCTTCATCATCAATATGGCCTCGATAGCCAGTTTTATGGCGTACCCTAATGGCGGTTCCTACAGCATATCCAAATTTGCTCTTCGTGGCTTCTCTAAAGTCCTGCGCGAAGAGCTCAAAGAATACGGTATCAAAGTCACGACGATTATGCCAGGCGCTACCTGGTCTCATTCTTGGGCTGGCATGAAAGATCAGTTGCCAGAAAGTAGACTCATGCAAGCCAGTGATATCGCTGACACAGTATGGAATCTTATAAATCTTAGTGATAGTGCAGTGGTGGAGGAGATTATACTAAGACCTCAGTTAGGAGATCTTTAGGGATTTTTGATTTTTGAATGCTGATTTTTTACTAGCGGATAGCGGATATCGATATCTTTTGTACCTATGAGTTGAGCTCTTGAGATCATCTATTGTTATAGGTCAGCATTCACCTTGCACTAGCTAATGATTTAGGTTTAGCTTGTTTGATTTTTCTAATTGGTTTCTTCGTTTTCTTCCTATTATTTACCAATTGAATATCAAACTCAATATTGAATAGATTTTGAAGTTGGACTAGTTTATATAAATTAATTGTCTTAGTTCCTCTGAATAGTTGTGTTACATAGCT
>CAYNJK010000229.1:0-5541 GCA_964397575.1 uncultured Saprospiraceae bacterium | reverse complement strand
CAGATATCTTGGTCGTAATAATCTACTATACTCTTACATGTAGAAAGACCGATACCACTGCCTTCAAAGTCATCCGCTTTGTGGAGCCGCTGGAAGATTGTAAAAATCTTGTCATGGTATTCTTTAGATATTCCTATTCCATTATCTGCTACCATGTAAGTCATTGTTTCTTCTGTCTCAGCATGCTTTGCTATAGTTATAGCCGGTAATTTATGTTCTTGTTTAAACTTTATTCCGTTAGCAATTAAGTTTTGGAATAATTGTGTTAGTAAGTTTGTATGCGCTTGGACAGTTCCAAGATTACCAATCACATTAACCTGTGCCTTCTGTTCTTGAATAACAGACTCCAGATTTTTTAAAACCACGTTGACTACGTCATTGGTCTTTATAGTTTCTGTAGGACCCAGATCTTCGTTTATCTTGGAGAAAGTCAGAAGGTCATCTATCATCGAGGTAAGTCTCCTTGCATTATCAGAAACAAAAGCAAGCATTTCTGCATCTTTCTCTTCGAACTTACCCTTATTCCTCATCAGTAACAACTGAGAGTAGGAAGCCATAGTTCTTAGCGGAGATTTGAGATCATGTGCCGCCACTGATGTAAAGTTGTTTAGTTTGGTATTTGCGTTTTCTAAGTCCTTGTTTACTTTGTTAAGTTCTTCATTCGACTTTTTTATTATAACTGTTTTCTCTTTGATTCTAGATGTATATCTTTTATTAGACATAAAAATGAATCCCAGCAATGCAAAACCTAACAATGACAAGGTACTGAGCAATGCAAAAATCTTAGTGTTGTTTTTCTCTTCTCTTAATAGCGCCTCATTAAGTAAGTTTTTTTGTTCTAGTACAGCCTTTTCTCTTTGGTAGTTTGTTTCTTTTTCCAAAATAGCAAACTTGTCTGCATCATTTATTACTTTAAGAGAGTCGCTAACGGCAATATATTCTTGTTGATATTCGAAAGCTTCTTTATATATTTTTAGGGAATTGGCAGTTTTTGTAATGCAGTCTAAAGCAATCTTTTGAATTTTAAGTGTTTGTGTACGCTTACTTATTTCATAGCATTCTTTGCAGGCATTATGCGCTTGACTATAATTGCTTAAGGCTAGTAAGATTTCGGATTTTTTGACCAGTCCTCTAGCTATTTGGTCCACATTGTTCATTTCTTTTACTATGACCAAGGAATTATTTATAGCATCTAGCGCCTCGTAATTTCTTCCTAGTTTGTTTTTTGCAGATGCTACTTCATAATAAAATATCGCTTTGCTGTATTGAGACTCTATTTCTTCTGATAGGAGAAGACCTTTGTCCAGATACCCTAAGGCAATATTATACTCACTGTTTCCTGTGTAGCAACTTGCTATATTGGCAAGCACTTGAGTTGCAATAAATTTGTCTTCTGTTTTTTCTGCATAGGCTAAGGCCTTTTGGAAATAATGAAGAGCTTCTGCATTCTTGTACAGATCTTTATGTACAAGTCCTATGTTGTTACAGAGTTTGCTTAGTTCGTCTTCGTAACCTATCTTCTCATAGTAGGCTAGTACTTCCTGATAAGACGCCAGCCCCTCTACTCTTTCCCCTTTCATAATATTAGTCGTCCCGAGATGCATAGAACATTCGGCAGCCATCAGTGAGTCTGGGATTTCCAGAAAGATATCTTTTGCTTCTTCAAAGCTGGTTTTTGCTTCAGCAATTTTACCCTGATATCCAAAAGCTATCCCAAGTTCCAGATGCGCCTTAGCTGTGTTTTCTTTACTATCTATAGACTTATAACATTCCATTGCTCGATTGGCTTGCTCCTGATACAGAATCAGATTATGCTGCTTTTTATAGATGGAACTGAGTAAACTGAAGTAATTACATTCTGTAATCGGATTATCTACATCGATGAATTCTTTTCTGTAAATGTCAGAGTAATATAGTGCACTGTCTAAGTTGATTTGAGTATATGATTCTATGATGTTTCTGAGCAACTTCTCTTTTTCATTCAGATCTGTAGCCTCCAGGAACTTCTTCTTAACATTAACTACCTTAATATCATAAGCTTCCAGACTTGTACTGGCGATACATATTAAGATGAGAGTAATCAAAGTAGACAATCTGTAAGTCATGATATATGTCCAAAAAATTTTTCGCGGGTTATTCCAGACTACTTTATACAATTACTGTGACAGATGCTATGATAAAGTGTAAACTAGGTTGCCAAAGTGGAGTATTACTAAGGATCTACATTTATAGTGACTCTTACAGATTTGTTATTATCCATTTTCTTTAATTCATCAGTGGTATTCTTGATCAGAGATTTTACAGAAGAAATAACTTCTTTATTCTTCTCCATTTTTACCATAATGTCTTGAATGTAAAATCCCCGTAGTCTTGATATTCCTGGAGTAGATGGTCCTATGACCCTGTTTTTAAGTTTCTCTCTTAGCTTCAGAGCAAATAGTTGTGCTGCTTGTTGTGCCACATCAGCTTTCTTATGTCTTATAGTAATTCTTATCATGCGGAAGAAAGGTGGATAAGCAAAGTGCTTTCTTTCTTTTAGTTCCCTTTTATAGAAAGTTCCATGATCATGGTTTCTAGTCTCTGTAATAACTGGGTGCAAAGGATTGAAAGTTTGGATGATAACTCGTCCTTGTTTTTTTCTTCTACCTGCACGTCCAGCCACTTGTGTAAATAACTGGAAGGCTCTTTCATTTGACTTAAAATCAGGAAAAAATAAAATCTTATCTGCAGCAAGTACACCTACCACAGAGATATTATCAAAGTCTAGTCCTTTAGTAACCATCTGTGTGCCGACTAAGATATCGATCTCGTGCTGTCTAAAATCATGTAATATTCTTTGATAGGCATTTTTAGTTTTAGCGGTGTCAAAATCCATTCTAGCTACCTTTGCCTTCGAGAAGATACGCTTTAATTCATCTTCTATCTTCTCTGTTCCAAATCCCATTTTATTTAGATCTGGATTGCCACATTTGGGGCACTCCTTAGGCAATTTGTGTTTGTAACCACAATAATGGCATCTCAGTTCATGGAAGTACTGATGCACTGTAAGGCTGACATCACAGTTAGGACAGCCTGCCTTAAAATCGCAAATGGTACATTGCAAAGTGGGGGAATAGCCTCGACGATTTTGGAAGATAAGGACTTGCTCTTTTTTCGAAAGCGCCAAATCAATAGCATCCTTCATGTCCTTGGATAACATAGCCTGCATCAAGCCTTTTTTGTATTGCTCCCTAAGATCGATAACGTCAATTTTAGGGAGTTGAGATTCGCCATGGCGTTCTAATAGTTTCACCAATCCATATTTCCCATTTTTAGTATTGAGAAAAGTCTCCAGTGCAGGAGTAGCTGTACCCATTAATATTTTGCAATCATGCAAATTGGATAGATACATGGCTGTATCGCGAGCATTGTATCTGGGTGCTGGGTCCATCTGCTTGAATGAAGGGTCATGTTCCTCATCTACTATTATTAGACCTAAATTGGTAAATGGAAGAAAGATACTAGACCTAGCTCCGAGTATGAGACTTTTGCCTTTCATAGTAGCCAGCCACAATTCTACACGTTGGCTATTACTCATCTTACTGTGATAGACACCTATCTCATTTGCAAAGACTGACATAAGCCTATCCACTATTTGAGTTGTCAAGGCAATCTCTGGAAGAAGGTACAACACCTGCTTTCCAGCAGCAATCGTTTGCTTTATTTGTTCTATATAGATTCTTGTTTTTCCACTGCCAGTAATACCGAATAGCAGAACTTTATTTTGATTCTTGAACAGAGCAGTGATTTCTTTCAGAGCTTGCTCTTGATGTTTGTTAAGTGGTGGTGGGTCTATTTGCTTAACCAGCTCCAGAGATAACCGACTGACTTCTTTGCTCTCTATCTCTATTATGCCTTTCTTCTCTAGAGCCTTTATTACGGAGGAATCTACTTCTGCATGATTTCTTATTTTCTTTTTTGCAACCCATTCCTCTTGTTGTGACAGTTGTGCATAACTCAGAATAGCACGTGTCTGTTTTTCACTTTTGGTTGTCAGATCTAGTGCCGCAGTCAATGCCTTGCCTTTGTAGATTTCAGTAGCTCTGATAAAGTCCTCCATTTTTGATTTGAAGCCCTCTTTGAGTTCTTCCTTTATGAATATGAAACCTTTATCCAATAGAGATTTGATATACGGGTAGACCGTTTTCTGGTCTAGAATATCCTGTACTTGATTTATGGTCAGTTCATTCTGAATGGATATGGCCTCTGCCAGCATATATTCCTTGTCAGATAGTTCATGTGAGCTGTCATCTACATGAGACCTTGCGATGAGCTTAGTTTCACTGCTTAGCTTTAGACCACTGGGGAGAGCTACATTCATCACCTCACCTACAGAACAGAGATAATAACTGGCCATCCATTTCCACAGGCGGTATTGTTCCTTGGTAATGACAGGTTTAGCATCTATTATTGATCTAACAAATTTCAGTTTATAGATGACCGATTCGGGAATTTCATCTTCTTCTATGATGATTCCAGAATATAACTTATTCCTTAGAGGTACCTCCACTCTTATGCCGAACTCTATAGAATCCCAATGTACCTTCTCTATCTTATAGTTGTAAATCTTTGGGATAGCGAGCGGAAGAAGAACTTTTACTACTTTATATTCTATTTTCAATATTTCAGAATCTAATTAGAATGAATGTGTACTTTCCAAGGTTATCTATCTGCACGAAGCTAAAAATAAATAGATTGTGCCATTCTATATGTGTTGGCATGGGCCTCTAGGATATCAGAAATATTTTGCGAATAGCCACCGCCCATAGATACTACTATAGGTATGTTGTTAAGTTTAGCTTGGCTAAGTACATAGCGATCCCTTTCCTTACAACCTTCTAAGCTAACAGCTAATCTTCCCAACTTATCGGTTTCTAAAATATCTACGCCTGCCTGATAGAATATAATCTCTGGCTCAACGTCTTGTATCAATCTTGGTAAAGTATCCTTCAAGATGGTCAAATACGCATTATCTTCTATCTTGTCAGGTACTCCTATATCTAAATCCGATAATTCCTTTCTCAGTGGATAGTTATTTTGCCCATGCATACTGAAGGTAAAAACCTTGTGATCCTTTCTAAATATATGTGCATTGCCATTGCCTTGGTGTACATCCAGGTCTACAAATAAAATCTTAGAAACTAGTCCTGCATTCAAAATAAGATTAGATGCAATTGCCATATCATTATAGATACAGAAGCCTTCCCCATGATCAGCAAAAGCATGATGGGTGCCGCCGGCAATATTCATAGATACTCCATATTCGAGTGCAAAGAGGGCACATTCGTATGTGCCATGCGAAATATACTTACCTCTTTCTATCAAATCCTTTCTCACAGGAAATCCAATATTTCTAATTTCTTTTTTTGTAAGGTCTAAGGCTTCTAGTTTGCTTAGATATTTCGGATCATGAGTGAGCAACAATTGCTCTCTGTTCAGCTGCTTTGGTACGAAGAAATTTTCTTGCTCCAAAGTGCCTTCATACAAGAGCTGCTCTGGGAG
>CAYNJK010000228.1:0-5647 GCA_964397575.1 uncultured Saprospiraceae bacterium | reverse complement strand
TTTATCTAGTTTACCTAGAGCAAGCAGAGAAGTATTTGTTCTTTTTGCGATACAAGGATATAGTCATAAAGAAATTGCAAAACAGAAAGGAATAAGTGTGGGAACCTCCAAATGGCATCTTTCAGAAGCTAGAAAGAGGTTGCAGAAACTGATTTTACAAAACGACATGAATAAGAATGCGGGATAACCGTCAAGATATATTTGATAAAGAATTCATTGATAATCAATGGGCTACAATGGAAAAGCTTCTGGACAAGAAGCTACCGGCAAGTAAACCTGCAAAGGATACGAAGCCTACCCTTATAGTCCTATCACTGCTACTCAGCACCTTTATAGGAAGCACATTATTCTTTGCTTACAAATACAAGTCTACTATTCCTACAGCGGCATTGGTCAAAGAACATACCGTCTATAAAACCAAATATGTTCCAGAAACAAGAATAAGCACAGAAGCTCCTGCTACAGGAAAAGTTACCACAAAGCATAAGTTAGACTCAGAGTCTACCGAAAATAGAACAGCTAAAAAGCTTATAAATCAAGTGAAAGAGTTCTTTTCTACAGAGCTAACAGCTGTAGAAATTGACAATGAAATACAAACCACTACTCACCAACTACAAGAAAGTATTGTAGCCGAGGAAAGTCTGCAAAAACTTGCGGCCCTTGCAGCTATAGATAGAATAGAAAGCAACGTATCTAGTATCCCTGAGGATTTACTCTTAGAGGATGATACTTATGTACAACCTGCACAGGAGGTCGAAAAAAAGAAAAGATCTATTTCTTATAATGTAGGTGTAGAAACCTTGGTATCGACTGATCTTGATTTTACTGGTCTAGGTATACAATCAGGTCTTACTATTCCTGTCGGTAGTAGAATGGGAATCAATACTGGTGTGGCAGTAAATTATATTACTAAGGATGAATATTTTGTCTATCCTCTACACCGCAACCAACCGGCAGATCCCAAAGCACCAGAACTTAGAAATCTGCGACAAGTATATATACCTGTTGGACTTAATTATTTATTGACCAAAAATATAGCCTTAAACTCCGGCTTACGTCTTAGATACACCTACAGCGATGAGATAGATGGCCAGTTAGCAGCGAAACCTACTAGAGCGCCCATTGAGCAAGACGCTTCTTTTTTAGACAATACGAATCTGGGTCTTACAGCTGGATTTATGTTTAGAGTCAATAACAATTTCAGTCTACTCTTAAACTCTGAATGGAAGGTACAAGGAATTATAGGTGCGCCTACTTCCTTGTCTGACCCACAGTTTGACAGTAATATTGTCAACCTTACTACTAGCTTCACATTCTAATCTACGTTCTAAGAAAGGTATTAATGCCTTTCAAGGACCTTTCTTCTTCTTTTATTGATTAGTTTTACGGCCTTTACTTCATTTTGAGATGCATTATTGGTACTCGTGGAACTATCCTGTCCTTTATCATGTCATATATATGAATTCATTAACCAAAACCTAAATATGGGGAGATCACAAGATAGTTTTAACAAAAAAGAAAGAGAGAAAAAAAGACAAAAGCGAAAGAAGGAGAAAAAAGAAAGAAAAGAGCAGAAGAAACTAGAGGGAAAGAAAGGGCCAGAGTTTATGTATCTGGATGCTGACGGAAATCTAACAGAGACACCACCTGATCCGACAGTAAAAAAAGAAGAAATCAATATCGAGGATATACAAATCAGTGTTCCTAAATCTGAAAAATCAACGGAGTCAAATTTCTTAAAGAAAGGCATCGTCAAGTTTTTCAATACAGAAAAAGGATACGGATTCATTACTGATATCAATACTCAAGACAGCATCTTCGTCCATATAGATTCTTGCAATCAAGAAATCAAGCAAAACGACAGAGTGACTTACGAAGTTGGAAAAGGTAATAAGGGTCCAGTAGCGCTAGATGTAAAAGTAGTTACAGAATAACAAGTCCTATCCAGTATTTGTTATGCTTTCAGGACAGCTAAGGGAGAATATCGCCATCGGTATAGAAGTGGATATAGTGGAAAAGCATAACCAACGTAGTGGAGAACTCACCAATGGTATAGTCTTTAAGATACTCACCAACTCACCAAAACATCCACACGGCATCAAAGTAGAACTGGAAACGGGTGAAGTAGGCCGTGTAAAAAACATTAATCTAGAAGATTTCTAAATCACCGTTCATGGCAAGTAAAAAAGAAATTCTTAGCAAGATTAGGATTCTGATTACTCAGAGTTTTGAAAGTCCAGAAGAGGCGTTTCATTTTTTTGATAAAAACAGTGATGGTTACCTGACAGCTAAAGAGCTCAAAAAGCTGGTAAAAAGTGCCAAAGTCAGTAGTCTCATCTCTGGCGTCGTCGCCTCCAAAATGATCCAAGGATTGGACAAGGACAAAAACAAAAAGTTCGACTGGAACGAGTTTAAAAAAGCAGTGGACGACTTGATAAAGCAGGGACTCAAAAGTGAAAAAGCTAAAAGTTAGTCTACTACTAGCTGCGATATTACTACATAATGATCTGAATATTGGGATCTATTGATATCATGATCGAGCACTTCTATAGCCTCATCAGCAAAAATATAATCTATTCGTAATGCGGGAATCCGCTCACCGAAAGTAGACCCCATACCTAAGCCCTCTTCCAAAAAACTGTCTTGCATATCACCTCTCGCAATGGTGTATACATAAGATTGTGGTGTATCATTAAGATCTCCGCAGATGACTACTGGATAAGGTGCCGTCATCTTGTGCGCCTGGATACGTCTGGCTTGCTCCACTCTGGCAGCAGAGAACTTCTGAAAATGGCGGACGATGCCAAACAAAGCCAGATTATCCATCCGCTCAGGCGCCTCTTGCTCTATCACTTCTGGGACTGTGCCCGTCTCTCTATTAGATTCTAGATGCGTAGTGTATACTCTTATCGTATCCCCATGGATGAGTAAGTCTGCCCAGATGCAGGTGTTGGCAACATTAGAATCGAAATCTACTATACCCGTAGCTATAAAAGGAAACCGAGAATAGATAGCCACCGTCATATTCTCTACTTCATGTTTATACTCGAAATCTAACGCTTCCTCTATATGCTGTTCTGTCCGCCACCCATGTTCTTGTACACAGAGTACATCCAAATCTAAAGCATGGAGATATTCTTCGAAAGCTTTTTCTAAAGCAGGTCGTTTGTTTTCTTCTGTAAATGCAATGGGTTTTAGAAAGTTAGAATTATAGGTTGCCACTCTAAAACTGGCGTTCACATTCTGGTCGGGCAAGCTCACATTAATCAATTTCGTACAACTACCATAGCCCAAAATCAAAGTTATAATTGACAACCAAGTATACTTTCTGTAAGCAAGCAGCCAGACTATAACAGCGATCACATTACACAACAACAACACCGGATAACCCAAGCCCAAAATTGGAAAAAGTGCAGAGTCCTCGGCACTGATATAAGGCGCAGCATAAGCACCAAGGGTCATCAATACCAATAAAATATTGAGCGAGAGAAGTATCCTTTTTATAACCTTATTCACCCTACAAACTTAATTCTATTACATAACAATGCCCTACATCAGTTGAGCAATATTCCAGGTTGCTCAGCGACCAGCCACGGACTAAATAGTGGAATATTAATCTGAAAACTAATACGTTGTAGAACATTTCTCTCTTGCAAACCCAAATCGAATTCTTCAGAAAAAAACACAGGGAAATATACGCCTAAGATCTTACCTACCTCTATAGCAATACCGGTTGCGTACAGAAACTGCCCTTCGAGTGGGTCATTCAGGGTAGACTTTGTGCTGTAATAGGCAAAATCTGCAAAAGGTCTCGGCCTGAGATACTTCAAGATTGCAAAAGGTAAATCCGCTTTCAGATTTGCTGCCAATAAGAAATCATTGCTCAGTCCTGTCCTAAAGCTAGAACCCAGCGGAATCTTAAATCCCCCTTCCTCTATCATAATCTGATTTGTAAAGCTACCAGACTGATCGAAACGATTAAAATAATAGCCTTCATAACTATGGTCCGTAAATCCTTGCTGCGTCACTGCAAAAGAACCCCGAGTAAATAGCCCCGTAAAGCTGGAGGCATTCCTCCGACTGTTAGATAAAAAATAGCCTCCAAAAAATCTAAAAAACAGTCTTGAGTCTACGTTGTAATGGAGAGAAGAGGATCTGTCCAGACTAAGTTTGAGATAGTGATTTCTCTCTTCAAAGACATCAGCATACGATTCATACTCCAGTTGTACAAGCGTCTCTATAGCTCTGAGCTTTTTCTTTTTTCTAGATCTAAATTCTAGTTGATGAATGAGACTGGTGGTGGAATTATCTTCCGCATCAGTAAGGAATGGCGTTCTCTGGAATATATAGTGCAACTTATACTCTAGACTACTGCTAGCCAATAAGCCTTTGTCAAAATGTAAGGCAATCCGAGGCCGCAACTTATTGTAATATTCTCGAAATTCTTCCTCAGAACTATTCTCCAATATCCCTGTATCAAACCTTCTTCCACTTAGCCCTACGGTAACCTTTTCCAAAGCCGGTGATGACAGCAACAAGAAATCATGTTCTATCGCAAAGACACCAGCCAGACTCCTAGAACGAAGCCCAAAGGCCGGCTGCACATGCCATCTGGTACGGTTGTAAGGAAAAAACTCATTATGGATGCCCACCCCTAGCATCAATCCGTTATATACATTGTAGCTCGGTACAGGTAACAGTGAGATAGTCCGCTGGTAACTATCTCCTTGCTGACCTATAAACTTCAGATTTAGAGGCGCTCTTTTTGGAAATTTTCCAAAACGAAAATGATTGTCTCTTCTATTGAGATCTAGATAAGGCGTCCGACCATTGACCGTGATGCGCTGATAGTCACCTTTGGGAATGGGTACAGCAGAATTTTGTTCAGAAGGTTCCACCCACTGATTAAAGACAATTTCGTCAGCAGCATTATATGCTGTTAGGTGTATAGGGATAGCACTTTCAGTTTGATTGGTGACGGAGACCAGATAATTATCTTTTTCTTCCTTAACAGCTGTAATCTTATAATCGTAGTAGCCTTCATCTTCTATCAAGCCATTGAAAAACCAAGACAAATTCTTGCCACCGACTGCTTCATATACCTGCTTTATTTCTGCTGGACCTGGATGTCTGTGTTTCCACTGTGAGAACAGCTCATGCATAGCTGCCCTAAATGTCTCTACTCCTAGATATGCTTCCAGGTACCTCAAAGCAAAGGCCATCCGCTCGTAGCTATTAGTACCGTAGGTCATTATATCCACCGTGGAGGATTCCTGATCTATCTTGCCTAATTTGCCACAGCAATGTAGATGACAGACGCCTGCTTGCATGACAGAAAACTCTGCATTCTTTGACTTGTAAAAGTCAGGCATGACATAATTATAGTTCGGCTCGGCGTACTTGGAATCATTGTACTTGCGCTCCACAAAGGAATTGAACCCTTCATCTATCCAGGGATAGCGCCGCTCATTAGAACCGATGGCACTTTGGAACCAGTTATGCCCTACCTCATGTGCGATAAGATTATCCATGCTCTGACCGATGTATTCCAGATCTATAATACTTAGCATAGGAGACTCCATGCCACCTCTATCAGCATTATGTGTAAGGACTAGACTGTATTGAGGATAGGGATACAAGCCTACTT
>CAYNJK010000227.1:0-5682 GCA_964397575.1 uncultured Saprospiraceae bacterium | reverse complement strand
AGTATGATGATGTGAGAATAGAAATTGTAGATCATCTGGCTTCAGATATAGAGGCACAGATGGCGAAGGACCGCGAACTTAGATTTGAGCAAGCGCTGAAGAATATTTATCATAAATTTCCTATTACAGGATTTGCACAGTTTATAGAACTCAGAGAACTAGCTCTACATAAAATCTGGGGAAAGAAAATAAACAAGGTTATCGGAAGTTATTTCAAACCACCGAAACTATTTCTGACTGCATTAATATTTATGTGCACATTCTTTTTGACACAATGGAATCCATTTCATTTCAAGCACATTGACCTTTGGTTTTGTCTTATAACCTATATTCCACTGTCTATACTTTATATCTATGCTTTTGCTGCAAAAAAGTTTCCGTCAAATATTTTCTCAAAGAAACCTGTCAATCTTCTGTTTCTAAAAATTTATCAAGGATATATCAGAGGATATTTAATATGTCCTGTATTCCTAGGAGCTTATTTTTTTCTATTAAATTTAAATACAATTGGGGTGGCCATATACTCTGCACTTTATGCCGTCTTATTTGTTATAATCTACGCTGTGTTTAATGGCGACTTCAAAAAAGAAATTATATACGAAATCGAAAACAGATACCAGCATCTTAATCTAGATCTTAGTCAGTTGGTGGCTAGCTGATATTATTCTCCTGCATCAGACAAGATCTATTATATTCTCACTTATCCTTTCTGCAACCAGTTTAGGGACCTTATGACTTCCAAAAAGTGTCATCAACTCTTCCTTGTAAGACTGTACTCTTTTTATAACACCTGTTGGATTTTTTATGGTAAAGTCGTCCGCTATTTTGTAAAGATCTTTTGCAGAAACATCACTTCTCTTACCATTTATCGACATAGCCCTTTGTGACTTTTTGATGTTTGTCAAAGGATTAAGTGCATAGGTGATATCATAAGCTGGAGACAATTGCCAGCTATCATCTTGACTATTATAAATAAAAGAGTGGTTCTTCAGATGATCATCCACGTTGCCATACAGCACATTAAAAACCATTCTTCTGAATAATTCTTCTGTCTGTGCATGCGGGATTTTTAGAAACGAACACAGTTTGAATAAGTTTTCGTAGCTGGAGTTTGTAGGGTCCATATAATTCCATCCTGTAATACCAGAAGCTGTCAGCACATGTTGCTTTTCTCCTTGTTGTCTATCGAAACGCTGGGTGGCAAAATGCTTTTCATCTATAAGCTTGGATTCCATCATTCTGATGTCCATCTTTTGGATGATTTTATAATAACAGTATTCGACCACTTCTCTTGGATAACCTATTTCTTCATCCAATGCTAACTTGACGAGATAGTGTTTGTACTTATCCGAAATTTCGAGATCACCAGGGATTATTTTTCCAGTAGCGATTTCTTCGGAAATCAAAATTTTAGGTCTCGCCCCTCCAGCAGAAGTTCCAATTCTAAAAATATTTATCAGAGCTTGGCTACTCAATTGCTTTTCGGCAGTTGACTTTTTTAAATCTAGAACTTCTGAAAGCACAGCGATTATTTCCTCTAAATCTATGCTCGCTTTTTCTTCCAATTTTACACTGGGATGGTATTCGATTGCGCCCATACCTCTGTTACCCACATAGGCCAATTGTTCCAAGACAGAAAGGTGTTTTTGCTCTTTACTATCCAGCCAAGCCTTGAATATGATGGAGCCAAACATATCGGGTAACGAGTCTGCAAACTGAGGTGGAATGCCTTTGAAACTTTCATTATCAAACTGGCTAAATAACTGAACCTGTGCAATTCTTCTGATTATCCCAGTCTTTGGGAATATGTTCTGAAAGGCATTGGTCTCCAGAAAAGAAGGATGGTACTGAAAGGAAGATCTTCTGCCATCTTCATCTAGTCCTATTTTTCCAATTTCCTGCCCGAATAGGTTGACTTGAATGTTTTGATTGGCTGCCATCAGTACATAGATTTGGAATTAAGGACCTGGCTCTTTGCTCGAGTTATTTCAGTATTCAGCTGGGAAAGTAGGTCCATCTCCTTCATGACTTTTAAAATAGTGTCGACGGTAAAGTTTTTACCAAGCTCTAAGTTCTGTATTGTTGTCCTGGAGACGCTTAAGGATTGGGCCAATTGAATTTGAGAAAGGCCTCTTTGCTTTCTCAGGGCTTTGACCAAAAGACCGAGTTCTCCTTTTACATCCTTTATTTCTATAGAATCAAACATATGTGACCATTATACTGGTCAATATAGGCGATATAGTTATAAAATGCATGTTTTAATGGGCATCTCTTAAATAATTCAATAAAAAGACCACTATACTGGCCATATCAGACATATAACAAGAATAATGACCAATATAGTAATCATTTAAGGGATAGCTAGGTGCTGTAAAAACAACAAGTAAACGACGCAAGTTTTACAACTTTCAATAATTTCTGAAAATTTGAAAATTATGTTTTATATTTGAACTATGAAACTACAAGAGGCACAGATGGAATTCATTCAGACCTGGGGATCAGTAGGCTCTGCCTGGGGCATTCCTAGATCTATGGCTCAGATACATGCCTTGTTGCTGGCCAATGAAGAAGGGATGAGTACGGAGGAAGTGATGGACCAAATAAAGCTCTCGAGAGGAAATGTAAATATCAATCTTAGAGAACTTATCAACTGGGGCCTGATTGCTAAGCAGAATAAACTCGGAGAACGCAAAGAATTCTTCAAGGCAGACCATGAAATATGGTCTATGGCAAAGCATATCATAACCGAGAGAAAGAAAAGAGAATTTATTCCTGTACAAAACTTACTGAGAGAACTGAAGAATGCTGAGCTGGAAGGACCACAGTCGAAAGTGAAGCATTTCAAAACCTTAATAACTGAGTTGGACAATTTTCTCTCTCAGATGGATCAACTGTCCGACTTGCTTGTAAAGATGAAAGACAACAGATTTTTTAATCAATTTATAAAATTCTTGAAATAGGCTAACGAGACCTATTTTTTTGAAACAAAGTTTCATTTTTTTCTAAAACTTTAAAACATATAGAATTATGATCGCTTATGCACTTATTCTAGAACTCATAATAGGACCCATACAAATACTCATGGCGATATGGAAGTATAGCCGCAAAGGCAAACCGGTAGAATACTACCAAGACCTACAGAGATATGGTGCACTAGTCACTGTGTATTTCGGAATATGGCTCCTAGCGAGCAAGCTTCCGATAGACTGGATGGCTCATGACTGGAGTACTGTCGCTACCATATTATACGTCGTGTTTATCCCGTATGCACTAGCTGCTTATTTCTGGCGTATCTCAAGTAAGGACTACATCGAAGAGATAGAAAAACTCATATTCTAAACTATTTTTTTGAGTCAAACTTTCATTTTTTTCTAAAACTTTAAAATAAATAATTATGAATTACCTGTTACTTACTTACCTCCTCTACATTATCATCTCCGTCCTACTAACCATATGGGTGGGCCGTACCTTATTCATCAATGGAATGGTCTTCCTCATGAAAATATTTAAGGAAGATGAATTGCTGGTTACCTCAATTAATAAACTCTTGCTCATAGGTTTTTACCTCATCAACTTTGGTTATGCCCTATTCAATCTTATAGAAAGAACTCCAGTGGCTACAGCAGTAAAAAGCGTAGAAGTGCTAAGCCAGAAAATAGGGCTCATCATCATCGTACTGGGTATCATGCACTTTGTCAATCTAATTGCCCTCTTCAAGCTTAGATCCAAGGCGAAAAAAGAACCAAAACCTGCAGTCCCATTCAATGTCACTGAATCAAACTTCACATCATGATCAAGAATCACAAACTACTGGTGGATCAGAACTGTCCCATGTGCAGACAATACAGCAAACTGTTTACCAGAACTAGATGGATAGAAGTTTCCTGCCCTATTGCCTACCAATCAGAGGAAGCTGGCACATATACGGATATCGATCAGGACAGAGCCAGAAATGAAATCGCCATGCTAGATATGGATAATGGAACAGTCACCTACGGTGTATCTACCATCATCAAAATTGTCACTCAAAATCATCCAACACTTCGTCGCATTTTGCACTTGCCAATCATTTTCAACCTCCTTAGTATACTCTACAAGTTTATTTCCTACAACAGAAAAGTAATTACACCTGCTGCTCAGACAGATCATCGCACCTGCCATCCAGACAATCATATCGGTTACCGATGCGCTTACATCTTCCTAGTATCTATAGCTACTGCTATCATTGTCCACAGCTTTACAAGCTATCTATTTCAGCACTTCGACTGGCCTCATCACTTCAGAACCGAACTCATCATCTGTATAGGACAGGTCATGTGGCAAAGTGCAGCTGTCTATTTTATATCTCATAAGAACAGTCTGACCTATCTCGGCAATATGTCTACCGTATCTATGATAGGTGCTATCATACTCATTCCGATTATAGTACTCATGTCACTAGCCAGCTTATCCGTATACGCGAAACTTCTTCTTTTCTTCTTGGTGATCGGGGTGATGTTTCTGGAGCATATACGTCGGTGTCAGCTTTTAGGTATCAGCAAGTGGATGACTGTCTCTTGGGTACTCTATAGAATGACCGCTCTATCAATTCTCATTTTTCTTAATACACAATAAAATACTTTAATCATGGACAAAAATATTGTAATCGCTGGGGGAACAGGCTTCCTCGGACAAGCACTGACAGAATACTTCCAATCTAAAAACTGGAAAGTAAGTATCCTTACACGTAACCCACAGGCTGCAAATCAGATCGCCTGGAATGGCAAAGAACTTGGAAAATGGTCGGACTGTCTGGAAAACTGTGATGTTCTAATCAATCTATGCGGCAAAAGTGTGGACTGCAGATATACAGCTAAAAACAAGCAAGCCATTCTGGATTCCAGACTATTACCAACACAACTTCTGAATAAAGCTATCAGCAAGAGTAAAAATCCCCCTAAGATCTTTCTCAATGCAAGCAGTGCAACAGCTTATGTGCATTCTAAAAAGCGACGCATGACAGAGAAAAATGGTGTTATAGGCCATGACTTTTCCATGTCCGTAGTAAGGGAATGGGAAGAAGCATTCTTCGCTACTGACCACCCAAAAACAAGAAAAGTTGCCTTACGAACAAGTATAGTACTCGGAGATAAAGGTGGCGCTTACCCAAAGCTGAGACAAATTACAAGACTAGGCTTAGGTGGAAAACAAGGCTCTGGCAATCAGATGGTTTCATGGATAAGTGAGCTTGATTTCTGTAAGGCAATAGACCATATAATTCACACCAGATATCTAGAAGGCGCAATAAATATCACAAGTCCAGAACCTCTTTCCAATGCTGCATTTATGAAAGCTCTTAGAACTAAGATAAAGCCACTTTTTAGTATCCATCAGCCCAAATGGTTGCTAGAATTAGGGGCAATCTTTATGAGAACTGAAACAGAACTTCTACTAAAAAGCAGGAATGTACTTCCAGAGAGACTGCTAGGCTCGGGATTTGAATTTAGTCATAAGAGTATTTCATCATTTTTGACTAACGAAATCGACTAAGTAAAAGATAAGAGGATGATAACTCCGTAACACGTAGCAATCAGACCCTTAAGTTATTTATTTCTTGAGGCCTATTTCCCTGAGCCTTTCGTCTAGGTATTCTCCTGCTGTAATAGGCTCGTAAGCCAAAGGATTTTCGTCAGTAACGCAATC
>CAYNJK010000226.1:3904-5701 GCA_964397575.1 uncultured Saprospiraceae bacterium | reverse complement strand
CCATGTGATGCTATCCAGCTATTTATTTCTACCATTGCCCAAGACACATTCAGGGCCAAACAACTTATAGAGTCCGATGCACATATCATTGCTACAGAAGACATCATCTATCGCGCTGGTCAAGAGATAGATTTGCTGCCGGGCTTCGAGGTAGATCTGGGAGCAGATTTTCTAGCACATATCGTGGATTGTGAAGTACCAGCTAACACCAAGGTCTTTGGACCAGCCAATCTAGATGAGATTATGGGCTTTATGTTTGCGGAAGAATCAGATGATAAGTTCTACCATCTTGTCTCAGACTCAGGCAAAGCACTTATTCTTAACAGCAATAAGAGAGAAATACAGCGCAAGCTTAAAACCATGCGCTCTACTGATAAGTTTATACTTATCTCTACGACTAAGTAGCTTGGGATAAAGCAACTATAATTTTGACTTGGGCGACGAAGAATGAAAGAGAAAATTAAGTATGACGTAGTTATAGTAGGCGCAGGCCCTGCTGGCATCAATTGTGCCATAGAAGCGAGTAAGCTAGGTTTGAAATATATCCTCTTAGAAAAAGGTGTTCTGGTCAACTCTATTTATAACTTTCCCACCAATATGACTTTCTTTTCTACCAGTAAGAAGTTGGAGATAGGAGACATTCCTTTTATATCACATACAGAAAAACCGACACGTAGGGAAGCACTGGAATACTATAGACGATTAGTCTATCATTATAAGCTATATGTTGTATATAAGCAGAAAGTGGAGCAAGTGGAAAAGAAAGGCGATGATCATTTCTTGCTCACTACAAGCGATACTGAGTATGAGACCAGTAACATCGTTATTGCAACTGGTTTCTACGATAATCCGAGAAAACTTGATGTGCCTGGAGCCGATCTACCAAAAGTCAAGCATTACTATGATGACCCTCATCCCTACATAGACATGAATATCCTAGTTCTAGGTGGTGCTAATAGTGCCTGTGATGTCGCACTGGAAACTTGGGCTCATGGTGCCAAGGTAACGATGGCTATCAGAAAACCAGAACTGTATCCAAGAGTGAAATACTGGATCCTACCCAATATCCAAAACCGTATCAAAGAAGGTTCTATACAAGCCCATTTCAATACTGCTGTAACAGAAATTACAGAAACAACCGTCACCCTAGCCACAGCAGATGGCGAGCTAACCTTGCAAAATGATTTCGTGCTGGCCATGATAGGCTATAAGCCAGACTTCAGACTCCTTGACCAATTGGGAATAACTTATGATGACCAAGTCCAACGTATACCTGCCTTTGATCCTGACAATTGCGAGACTACGGTGCCAGGTGTCTTTGTCGCAGGTGTACTGAATGGCGGGCTGAAGACCAGTAGTTTATTTATAGAGAACACAAGAGACCATGGTGAGAAGATTATGGACTATATAATTCGACATAGACAAGGTAAAGAAGTATAACAATGGATGTTTTTTCAAATTCATTCTTTATTACACTAACACTAGTGGGTGCCGTGTTTTCTTTTGCAGGATGGATGCTTGTAAAGTTTCCACCAAGAAAAATTAATTTCTGGTATGGCTACCGTACCAAGAGGTCGATGAAGAACAAAGAAAGTTGGGATTTTGCTCAGAAGTATTCTGGTGATTTGTCTTTGAGGTATGGTGTTACAATGGTACTCATTGCTTTTGCTGGATTATATCTTCCCTTGTCCGGTCTGTGGGCAGAGTTTCTAGCGCTTCCTGTAATGTTCCTGTTTATTATTATGATGCTTGTCAAGGTAGAGCGGGCATTGGAAGAAGAGTTTGGAGAGTAAGCCC
>CAYNJK010000226.1:0-3804 GCA_964397575.1 uncultured Saprospiraceae bacterium | reverse complement strand
ACAGACAGCCTTTGCGGAGCTGAGAGTTCGATTGATTTCGGATCGATAAAATAATTGACCTTTGTTTCACAATCTGCAAAATCTAAGACGATTCCAGCATTTAAAGTTGTCTCAACATATTACAACAATTAACAATATGGCACAGCTTTTGGATTTAACTAGCAAAACAACCTGATTTGGGAAATACATACCTATTTCTCCTCATCATACTATTCAGTGCAGACCCACCGAACAGTAAGAAAGCGGAGGCCCTTAACTACATAGACACGTACAAGCAACTTGCTGTTGTGGAAATGTACCGATCTGGAGTGCCAGCATCTATTACCATGGCACAAGCCTTACACGAATCTAACTACGGACAGAGCAGCCTAGCTACCAAAGCCAATAATCATTTTGGTATCAAATGCAAAAAATACTGGACAGGAGGCACCTATTTCCACAAAGACGACGACCTCAACAGTAGAGGAGAGCTGATAGAATCTTGCTTTAGGTCCTATAATTCAGCTTTGGATTCTTATGTAGACCATTCCAATTTTCTCAAGAACAGTGCTAACTATGTACAACTGTTTTTTCTGGATAAAACAGACTACAAAGCATGGGCACATGGCTTGCAAAAAGCAGGTTATGCCACAGATAAGGCCTATGCAGTAAAGCTAATTAAGAAAATAGAGGATTATAATCTAGCAGAACTAGACAAACTGCCCAACCCCCTTGCAAACACATATAGACGTATCAATTAAGACTTGATATTGTGTTCTACTTATATATATTTGTGATGCCGAAGTCTCAGAGGCGATACGAGCAATAAACCAATCTAGGGAAAGATTTTTTTAGAACCTAAATCTCAACCTTACTCTTGGATTTCTTCTGCTGGCTTCGGTTTTTTCTCTTCTTTTCGCGTTTGCGAGTACAGTCGCCTATTATTATACAGGTCTTTAGCTAAGAACAGCGCTTTTCTCATCGAAGCCCCATCTGCTTTATTTTGTCCAGCGATGTCATAAGCTGTTCCATGATCTGGAGAGGTCCTAATTACAGGCAATCCAGCCGTAAAATTCACACCATCACCGAAAGACATAAGTTTGAAGGGAATCAGACCTTGGTCATGATACATCGCCAGGATAGCCTCTACTTTCTTGAAAGCAGAACCGCCAAAGAACCCATCAGCTGGAAAAGGTCCCGATACGAGTACATCATTACGTTTTGCCTCCTTGATAGCAGGTTCTATAAAGTCCTTCTCCTCCGTGCCTATAACACCATTGTCACCGGCATGGGGATTAAGCCCTAGAACACCGATAGTCGGTCTTTCTAGCCCAAAGTCCTGCTTTAGAGACTTGTTTAGCACTTTTAACTTTCTGATTATCTTCTTCTTATCCAGATTCTGAAGTATATCCTTTACAGGAACATGGTTACTTGCAACGGCAATTACGGCAGAATCAGACACCATAGTCATGACCACTTCTGCTGCTTCCATGAGTTCTGCCAGATATTCTGTATGTCCAGGATGTTTAAAGCCCGCCATAGACATCGCTTCCTTATTAATAGGCGCTGTAACGATGGCGTCGATTTTGCCTTCTTGTGCATCAGCAACGGCACGATCTATAGCTGCTTGTGCAAATTTGCCGCTCTGCTTGGTAGGTACCCCAAGATTGACAGTGGTATCCTCAGTCCAGCAATTCATCACATTTATCTTGTTGTGGCCTGCGTTGGCTACAGAATTTATGGATACAAAGGGGAAATTGGCGTCTTTTACGATGTTTTTGTGATAAGCGAGGGCTTTGGTATGGCCATAGATGATAGGGGTGAAATAGTCTGTCATCCTCGGATGAGATAATGCCTTTATAATGACCTCAGGTCCTATCCCATTGATGTCACCTATCGTAATACCTATTTTGATTTTCTTTGCCATAGCACGTTTTGTATTGGAAGAGCACAAGATACGGGTATAGCTGCATTAAAGTGGCAATTATCAGTACTTTGGACATTTTTAAAACCGAATTAGATTTTTGAAAGCCAAAAAGCATCTAGGCCAGCATTTCCTCATAGACCAGCAGGTCATTGGTGATATCTTGCAACAGATATCTCAGCACTGTCCGTTAGATGAAGCTATACTGGAAGTCGGTCCTGGCCCAGGGGTGCTCACTTATCGCCTTGCAGAGAAGTACGACCAATTTAGGGCGGTAGAGTTTGACAGGGATATGATAGCGATATTGGTGCAGAAGCTGTCACCAGAACTCTTGATTAATGAAAATTTCCTCACTGTAGATCTTTCCTCCGTATTCGATGGTAAATCCTTCAGCTTGGTAGGGAATTTTCCATACAATATCTCTTCTCAGATTATCTTCAAGATGCTGGACAATCTAGACTTGGTCCCCAAGATGGTAGGTATGTTCCAAAAAGAAGTCGCCAATAGAATCTGTGCCGAACCCGGCAGCAAGACTAATGGTATCTTAAGCTTACTGGCGCAAGCGTATTACAAAGCCGAGAAGCTCTTCGAGATAGGCCCTCAGGCATTTAACCCACCCCCTAAAGTGGACTCTGCAGTAATAGCACTGACAAGAAAGGAGGATTACACCTTACCGTGTGACTACAAGATTTACAAGAAGATAATCAAAGCCAGTTTCCAGCAGCGCCGCAAAAAACTCAGAAATACACTGAAGCCTTTTCTCCATGATTTGGACCTGGAGTTGTTGCAGAAGCGACCAGAGCAGCTCGGGGTAGAGGAATTTGTCAGTATTGCACAAATTATAGAATCGCAAGAGCGCTAACTATCCGAAACCCTCACTCTACAGCTTGCCTTTTTGTTTAGCTTAGTTCTATGTAATTAAGGCTGCAATTACATCCTAGGTCTGCAAGCACTTTGCTTTTGTAATAAGATTTTAGATATATCAAATATGGTCCTATGATAAGAACAGCTTTATCTATATTATTTTTTGTAGCTATCAGTAATAATTCTTTTGCACAACCATCAGTATCGATCACCCCACATTTTGATTCAGATAAAAAATCAGGCAGCATTTATGTGCAGGTCGCGGGCTATGACACCAAGGATTTTTGTTACAGCTGGTATGGCCCAAATGATTTTCAGTCAGAGCAACCCCCTCCACTGCACAACCTTAGTTTTGGAGTTTATCATCTTAGCTTGACTGATTGCAATCAAGTTATTGCAAAAGATTATGGAGAGTCTTGCAAAGAAGGATCAGATTATGTTCTGTATAGTGGCGCGACCATACAAGGAACCACTTGTGAAGGTTTCGGTCTAGCACTTAATCATCATCCGCAACATGTTTGTGGCTTAGGTGATAGCTTGACGATTTTTTCATCTCCTATTTTACCAGACTGTATGGATGAGCCAACATATGACTGGTATGACGTTAATCATTTGTTGGAATCAAAGACGGATCATTTGAAAGTAAAGAGAACTAGTGAGTATTGTGTTCTTATCAAAAGTCGTGATCAATCCACCTGCCCATGCGAAGCCTTCATTTGTAAAGACATCCTAGCTGTAGATGATAATTTTGATATTGAATTAAGTTTACCACAGAGTGCTCTCAAGTGGATACCAGACTTGACCAATGGTAGTGACTTTATATGGTTGGTTGTAGAACCTCGTAATCTCAGCTTTAGCATCACAGATTTTAATCCAGGTATAACCTATTCTGGAACAATTTATTATACAGATTCCGAAGAGGCACATTCCAATGCTCCAATAAATATGATTCCTGGGTCAGTCACTTCTCCTTGCGAAGCACTTGCCTTGACTAATTTAGGCTACGGTAGATTTTCCATTCCTGTAAATCAACAGTT
>CAYNJK010000225.1:0-5712 GCA_964397575.1 uncultured Saprospiraceae bacterium | reverse complement strand
AGTAGACTCTATCATTCTGAACTGTAGGCTCTGGAAACCTGAAGCCGGAAAAAGATAATTTCTAAAGTCCATGAAATCCAAAGGCGTTAAGGTCTCCATTACAAAGATCTGCTTGATAATGAGTTCCAAGATTTCTGAGATACGCTTTAGTCTGAGGACAACCATGTTCATGTTCTCCTCGTCCATGGTTTTATCCCTAAACATTAAGCAAATGGAATCGAGTTCGTGCTTTATCTGCTTAAACCACAATTCGTAGACCTGATGCATGATGATAAACAAAGTCTCATCATGGGCCGGCTGCTCTTCAAACTGGCCACTTCTGGGCACCTGTGCTGAAAGTAGTTTGTCTAGCTCCAGATAGCTGTGATAATGAATTGCAGTATATTTCTTAGAAGGATCCATATCTATATTATGTCCAAATATACGGAACCTAATCCTTCCGCATGTGCCGATATGGTATCTCCTGGTTTTATATAAATGGCTGGTGTAGCCGCTCCAGCGAGGACAATATCGTCTTTGGACAAAGGCTCTTTGTTCTCTAGAGATAATCTTACCGCTGCAACTAGTGATTCCCATGGATTACCTAGAATTGCATTAGAGTTTCCTTTCTTTTCTATTATATCATCTCTCACTAAGGACATCAAAATGTTTTCTATCCCTACAGTCACTGGCATCCATTCACCTAAGGTAAAGGCAGCTGAAGAACAGTTATCTGCCACAACATCCTCCAGAGAGAATTTGAAATTTTCATATCTGGAATCGATAATTTCGATGGCAATGGCAACGTGAGAGACATAAGACTTTACTGTATCCAAGGTTACTGGATCAGTAATATCCTCAGCCAGCTTGAAGGCAATCTCTGGTTCTGCTCTTGGATGTATAAACTTATCTCTTCTTAAGTCTGAGCCTAGTTTGTAAAACATACCATCAGTGAGTCTTCCCCAGATCAGATCATGCACTCCCATCTGTTCCATCTTAGCCTTGCTGGTAAAGCCCATCTTAATACCGACCTTCTTCTCGCCTCTATTGTATCTTCTTTGTAAGGAATACTTTTGTATTTCATAGGCTGCACTAAGTTCGATAGGGTTACTTTGGCTCACTTGTGGAATAGCAGTAGCATTAAATGCGGCATTATCTAGCTTCTCGGCTATCTCTTCATTACTCATAGGAATTGCGTTAAATTTTAATGTTAATCCTACAAATATAGTTTTCTGATTGAGACCATCTTAACACTTAGATATAAATCTAAAAAGGTGACAGACTGTCCAATTTTTAGACTAGGTTTTGTACCAGTTGGTAGTAATGTTATCAAGCTGTTTTTCTGTATAATTATCTATAACTATTTGCCCATAATGGTCAGCAGTTTCACTGTCTGCAACAATGGAATCAGTACTGTGCAGAGCGGCTTCTGATTCCTCTGGAACAGAAAATACTTCATCAATTTTGAGGCTTACAAAATTTCTGTGCTTGAGTATATGACCGAAAACAAACTCATAGATATCAGGGTCGTAAGGCGGTTGTCCAGACAGATCTATCTGCTTGCCGAACTCATTGGCGATTTCGCAGGTCATTTTCCAGAGCATCAGCATCACTGAAGGTTTGGCCCCCAGCCAGACTTTGGCAGATTCATCTACCTGCCTGGCTCTATCCTCTTCTATTTTCTCCCTGACTTGCTTACTGGGAATAGGCATGACAACTTTTGTGGTTGTGGAACTCAACACTGCTTCTAATTCACTGTCCGAATTTCTTGTTACTAATTCTATAAATCGATGGCCTACTAAAGGCGCTTCGACAAGTAAGATTCTCTTAGTTTTCAAGTATTGTTCTATCCATAAATCAACTTCATCTATGAGCCATTTTCCAGCAATCAGTTTGAGCCCATTGTGTACAGTCCCTTTACCCATAGGAAAATGCTTGGCAATAAACGGTGTCTCAAATGCCTTCCTAGCGATATCCCATTGAATGACATCTACAGGAATATCAAGGCTTCTAGCAATCAGCTGAAACTCTCTGATATAAAGACTTTTGCCAACTCCAGGTAAACCAGAAAAAATAACCACTTGCGAGGTTTCAGCAAGCTCCTTTAGCTGTTTGAAAACAGGACTGCTGGTGGGGATTATATTATTCAGTACATCCACTTGTTTATAGATTATTAAAGGAGTCTTTGGATCGGAAATCTAGTCTTTCCATATTGTCTCTAAACCATTGGTCGATAAAATCAGACTTAAGAGAAATCGTATCTTCCAAATCATGAAGATCTACATGATGTTTTTTTGTATCATATATTGCTAGCGAAGCAATACCAGATTTTTGGGCTGCAATTTCTCCGGGATTAACGATGTGGCAACTGCCTTTATAGGCTGAACTCTTCTTATGATTATGCCCATAAAAAACGGCATCATAACGGCCAGATTCTGCCATAGGTATAGCGAGGTCATCATAATGAGTAATAAATATTTTACGAGAATCTATTTCGAGAAAGTCATATGTATTTAGACTGACTGTCAAGTTGCTGTTCTCTCTGTATGCAGCTTTTACTATATCTACTTTTTCGCCATCGTTATTGCCCCATATTAAAAAAGTCGGCACTGTATGTGCAGCCAAAATCTTAGCTATACCTGCATTCATCAAATCACCAAGACATAGGATCTGTCCCACCCCTTGCTCATCCATAAACTCTAGAGCTTTAACCAGGTTATGGAAATTTTCATGAATGTCTGAGATGATACCTATTTTCAACTTCTTATATTTTAACGTAAAAAGATTATCCGTTTATCTAGCTATCTCACTTTAGGCAACGCCTTAAATTTATTGGTGCTCGGCCAGTCGTTGCCAACCGGAATCTCTATCAGTGTAGGCAAGTCTCTACCTTTTGCAGACCTGATGGCTTCTCGAAGCTCATCCATAGAATGTGCTCTAGAACTGTGTGCCCCAAAAGACTCAGCCATCTTGACAAAGTCAGGATTGTGTAAATCTGTTGCTATGACCCGATTGTCATAAAGTTGCTCTTGCATACTCCGTACATTACCATACAGATTATTATTGAACAATAAGATAATAACGCCGAGCTTGTGCTGTACGGCTGTTGCCAGTTCTTGTACCCCAAACATAAATCCACCGTCTCCTGCAAGAGCAACTACCATTGCATCTGGTCGTGCTGCTTTGGCTCCTAAGGCAGTCTGAAATCCCCAACCTAGTGTGCCCATATGTCCTGTACACAGGTAAGTACGTGGCATATCAGTATCCCACACTATCCTACTTGCAAAACCCACTTGTGTCAACTCATCTACCAAGATACCGTCTGCTGGCAATTCTTCTCGTATAAGTTTGAGGTAAGATTTCTGAGGTTCTAGGTAGGCTGTCTGTCTATCCCAGTCTTCAGCAAAAGCTCGCATCTTAGTTTCGATGCTAGGCCTCGCCGGCATTCTATTTTTCAATGCCACATTAATCTGGCCGACAGCTTCTTTGGAGTCAGCAGTAATTGCTACATCAGCTTTTCGCATACGATTATGCGTATCTGCATCGATATTTATACTTAGAAATTTTAGCTTATCATCTTGACCCCATTTCATCAGTGGCATTCTCGCATGTGAGCCTATGGTGATACAGAGGTCACAATCTGCCCATAAACTATGAGCTGCTGGAACTGGATAACTGAGGTAATGAGAACTGGGCACTATACCTTTTCCAGTTCGGTAGGCAAAAACAGGTGCTTGGATATAATCTACAAATTCTCTTACTTCATCTGATGCATGCATGGCACCACCCGCAACAAAAACAAGTGGGTTCTTTGCAGCTGCGATGAGTTCCACCGCTTGCGCTACTGCAACTTCATCTAGTACTGGGTGATTGCTATTCAAAGAGAAATCATCTAATGACACATCCGCCTCACTGGACAAGACATCCATAGGCACTTCTACACCTACGGGCCTAGGTCTGCCTGACTCCAGTTGCCTGAATGCTTCTGCAATAACTGAAGGAGCATGTGCTGGTGAAGTCACATTTTCTGCCCATTTGGTCAGACGTCTCATTATGCCTAACTGATCAGGTATTTCATGTAAGACACCGAGTTTTTTGCCTTGTACTTTCTGAGGAATCTGACCTACAAGGCAGAGCACTTTTGCATTGAGTCCCCAGATCGTACTCAGTGCACCACAACTATTGAGAAAGCCGGGACCAGGAACGATATTATACACAGCACGATCGCCTGTAGCGAGATAATGCCCTAAGGCCATATAACCTGCACCCTGTTCATGACGGGTATGTATGACTCTAATTTCGTCCTTATAATCGTAAAGGGCATTATAAAGCCAATCGTTTTGTACACCAGGCAATCCATAGATTTGCTTGATACCACCTTTGATAAGAGATCTTACTACGGCTTGTCCACCTGTTAGTTTTTCCAATAGTTTGTTTTGTTATGTTATGCTAGTTCATCACCTTTTTCAGCGCTCTAAGGTAGGCACTATTAGCCGTCCTATCCCCTATAGTCACTCTGATACAACCAGGGGCACCAAAATTAGCGACAGGTCGTACCATAATGCCTTGTCGCAGCATTGCTTCTTCTAGAGCTTTGTCTTTCATCTTAGGCTTGATGGTAATAAAATTCGCTTGGGTTTTCCAGAATTTAATTCCTAGTGCCTCGAGTTTCTTATAGATATATTCTTTTTCTCCTTGAATCAGATTGACTGTTTTCTTTATAAAACTTTTGTCGGTCAGAGCAGCGATAGCAGCATCCATAGCCAAAGTATTGATATGGAAAGGTCTTCTGACTTGCGAGATATACCTTGCTATCTTCTCAGAAGTATAGCCATAACCTACTCTCATACCCGCTAGTCCATAGGCTTTAGAAAAACTATTGACACCAATAACATTGTGACCAGCATCCACATAAGGTAAGGCCGTAGTAAAGTCTTCTGCATCAGCATATTGATAGTACACTTCATCATATACAGTTACAACATGAGCAGGCAACTGAGGCAACAGCTCATCCAACTGACTTTTGGGTATATGTGTTCCAGTAGGATTATTGGGACTGCAGAGGAATAGTAATCGGGTTTTCTTGGTTACAGCCTTGAGAATAGCTGGGATATCCAATAAGTAATATTTTCCTTTTAATGGAATATCAATGACCTCAGCACCCAACTTCTTTGCAAACATGTGGTAGGGCTTGAATGCTGGATTGCAAATAATGATTTCATCTCCGATATTGAGAAAAGCGCGCTCTATCATTTCTAACAAGGCTACCCCACTGTTATCGGTAATAAACTGATCTGGACTTAGAAGATTGCCATAAAATTTAGACAAGGCTGCTCTTAGATGTATATCCGTTCTTTCTGGATATATATTGAGATCATTTACGGCTCCTCTGATTGCTTTTTTTGCTTTAGGTGAGGTGCCAAGATAATTCTCATTAGAGGACAGCTTATAGATTTTCTTTTTGCCTACGATAGCTGCTACTTCCGCTCTGCTCTTACCACCTTTGTAGGCACCTTTGGGCATCAGGGTTTCTTTAAATATATTTATTTGAGATCTACTCATGTTTATTAGATTAGTGTGGATTGTTTTTGTAAATGGGAAAAAAGGTTTCTATGCATTCAGAAGGAGAGATAAGCTTATAAGTGAAACACCAAAGTAGATAGCAATTGTTTTGGCTCCTTCATAATCTTTTGCCAATCGCTGGCCAAAGAAAAGCATTAGTAGAGATATGAC
>CAYNJK010000224.1:0-5734 GCA_964397575.1 uncultured Saprospiraceae bacterium | reverse complement strand
CTAGTTTATAATTACAACAACCAATTTGCTCAATCAATTTCACATATCTCCAAATTTGAAATTTCTTGAGCGCTTCTTTATCCACAAGTTCATAGTATTTCAGAGCATTCTTAAGTTCTCCCCTATCGTGATAACTATGAGCTATGTATAAGCAAGACATAAAGTTGCAAGAATCTAGTTCGTATGCTGCTAAGAATTTTTCTAATCCCAAACCTAAATGATGGTCACTATCGTCATCTGAAAAATAATAAGTGAGTTCCCATATGTATAAATCGGTCGAGTCAGGTTGTTCTAATCCCATCTCCATTCCCTAAATCCGCTGCTCCCTGTTCTGGATGACACCAAACTCTATACTCTAACACTTCGTCCCACACATAGCCACCTCCTGCTTTTGCTAAAGCTGCGTAAGCGCCAACTTTACTTTCATCATATACATCTGGGTATTTTTCCATTTTTTCATTTCTAAACCATTGTTACAATCAGTTCTCTTTTTGCCAGCTAATCGATTCTATTTTCATTTTGCTAGTTTGCCAATTTTCAACTGAGTAATTTTCAGACACATAAGTTGAATCATTTAAATTTATCAAATCTCCACTGAGTCTATATAGAATATTGGAATTTTTCACCTTGGCGTAAATGTTCATGTGTAAATCAGCATTGAAAATAATACTATTTCTTGTTGAGCTTAATTTATCCGCAGACATTCCAACTTTTAGTCCATACACATCTACTATCTCAGCACTTAGTATAGTCAGGCTTTGCACTTGATTAGAATCTTCAGAATCCATTGAGACATAAGCTAATTCCTCCTTCTTTTTACTTAAAGAGTAAAAAATAAAATCTGGACCGTCTTGTTGTCCTACTTGCTTAGTGATTTCTAAATCCAAAAATTCTCCTTGCAAATTAGTAATGATATTCTCTCCGTTTAATTCAAATAAATCTATTGCGCCTAATTTGGTTTCAGTCAAAATTGGAATGGCTCTCTTATTTAAGTAGTCCAGATGTACTGCTTCAGGGTGACTTACAAATTCTTCTCTATCTGCTTGAACTCCTCTAGCCATCTGATCTACTGTTAGCCCCAAATACCCTACAAATACAAGTAGTAGTGAAACTAAAACAATCAGCACTGACTTCTTCATTTAACTATAATCTTTATGGGTAGCAATCGACCTTTCATTTCTAAGGTATTAAAGAATTGTATATTAGTTTGTCATTAGTTGGATAGTATATTTCTTGTATGCGCTGTGAGAAGCAAATGTTTGCTACTAGTAGACTTATTGTTATGTAATAAATTTTCATTTTTCCAACTAACTTGTAGATAACAACCCCATAAATGTATCTATTCCACAATACCCTATCAGCTGCAAGCCTAAGATAGGCCTTTTCTCCAGTAATATTCTTAATAGAGTTTTCGGTGCTCCAGAAACTAAATCCTACTGCCCTTCGGCAAACCTAACTAAAGCTGCTTGCAGTGGATCTTCTTGTTCTCTACTTAAGTGGAGTCCAAACGGTTCGTAAGGAAGGTGGTAGTCTTTGGTAGTGAGTTTCCAGTAGAGTATCCCACTGAGTAACTGGTGATTTTGATTGACTTT
Source organism: uncultured Saprospiraceae bacterium (assembly GCA_964397575.1). Lineage (GTDB taxonomy): Bacteria > Bacteroidota > Bacteroidia > Chitinophagales > Saprospiraceae > RFSX01. The sequence continues at coordinate 4,142 of CAYNJK010000224.1, read as the reverse complement.
GTGCAGGGCTTCTACTGCCAGCTTTCTCTCTGTTCTATCTATTTTCTGATTGCGCCAGACAAGCAAATCCCTTCTTTGGTCAGCATAAGCAATAGAAAAACCAAAACCCTCCCAAGGCATGATGGTGCAATTCTCCCGATAGATATATCCTAGCTCTGTAAAAAGCACGGATTGTTCCAGTGCTTGCGCTAGTCGGAACTCTGCTATATCCGCAAAGACTTGATTCCAGGAAGACTCTAACTCGGAAGACAAGCTGTCCTGATCTATTGTAGTTGCAAATTCTCGCAACTTAAAATACGCATTGATACCTATCATGTCGAGTTTGTCCCAAAACTTTACATTATGATAATTATCAAAATTGGCAGCATAGGTTAGCTTTCCGGAATAGCTGCCCCGCACCTTGTCTATTAAGGCATACCATTTCTGTAGGATGAAGGCTCTCCGCTCGTTTATGGCTTTCAGAGGGTCGTCGGCTGCTGTACAGGCAACAATATTAGCCCACTGTGACTTGGTTGCTACTTCATCTTCTAAATAATTTTCTAGGGTTTCATAGTTGGTGGCTTTTCCGCGGACCCATAGATCTTCAGGGGGAATCTGATCGCTGTAGTGCATACGGTCAGAGATATACTCCTGTTGCTTCTCAGGACTTAGATAGTAGGCCTCTAGGTCAGGCATGGCAGTCACAGGCATTGTCGCCGAAAGCATCCTGAGCTCACTGCCTATTGCCATTACGTCTACATCCTCCTCTTCTGCAACTTGCGCCCACTTATCTACAAATACCGTATACCATTTAAACCAATTAGTCAGCAAAGTATCAGAAGCCGGCATGGTCATTCCGTGCCATAGGAACCTATTTTCCTCAAAGTAATGATCCAGTGTCACCCTGGGGATAAGGACCACTTTCATGCCTTCTTCTTTGGCGGTACGAATCTCCGAGACGACCGCCTCATCTTTCTCATCCCACCAGATATTATCACTGCTCCAGATGCCTTGTCGCGCATACACGGTGACTGAGACGGTATTCATCCCTACATCTTTGAGGACTGAAACCCACTCGTCATGGTCTGGCTCATTAATCTGTATACCCCCAAGGTAGAAGGGATCGCTTTCTTCCCTACTTAAACAGCTCATTGCTATAACAACACAGCTTGTGAGTAGGAGCAAAGCTATAAACTGTGGCTGTCTCTGATTATTTGGTTTGGTCTCTGTATTCATTTCCTCTTTATCCGGGACTAGGGTTTTTATAGAATAAGAAGACAAAAATAAAATTATTGGATGGACTAGCTAATAAGTTTCCACTTAATGCCGATGGGATAGCTATATTCTGAATTGGTGGTATATGGGTGCTTTCCATCGTTTGCACCCCAGATGCAATACGCCTGGTCGCTTCTATGTTTACATCTACATTTTTCTAGTATATATCAACCAAAATTTTCTATGCTGACCGAAACAGAGTGGAGTGGAAGCATCTTGTTCTATTGATAAATAATAAGATAATTGAATCTGAGCTTTTCTTTTAGAATGAGATCTCTCCAATCCCTGCGATCAGTAAATAAAGAAAGATCTTCGATTGAATGGTTAGCCAGTTAATGGAAGGAAGTGTACCAGAATAATTATAGTTCACAATTCATTCCCATCCAGTTTCTGAGCCAGCATTTTTGCTTCAGCTATAACTGCATCAGGATAACCATTCAGCTCAAGGATACGTATAGCGTTGCGGTTTCTGAGTTTGCCTTCCTTGAGTTTATAATCAAATCCGACAGAGCTATTATCAACTATCTCGCTAAAGTGATATTGCTCATAGCTGTCTGCAAGTAGATCCGTCAATTCTATATCATGTGTGGAAACAAAGACCAGATTGTTATTTCTTGCAAGCGCAGAGAGGACTGCTTTACCGCCAGAGATGCGCTCTACCGTATTGGTACCTTTAAAGATCTCATCAAGTAGAAACAGATTCCTTTGTCCACTAGTGCTTCTGTCTAGCAGCTCTTTTATAGTTGTCACTTCTTCAAAGTAATAACTTTTATTATTCATCAGGTCGTCACTGATTCGGATCGCAGAGTAGATCTGGAGTCTGGGCAGAGTGAGCTCTTTGGCAAAACAAGTATTGAGAGTTAGGCCTGCAATAACGTTCAGTCCTATGGTGCGAATAAAGGTAGTTTTGCCAGACATATTAGAACCTGTAAGTAAAACTGAGTTTCCAGTGAGCTTTATTGTATTTGTTACACAAGCTGGAATAACAGGGTGATAGATATCTGTTGCTGCTAATTCAGTATCTTCTATGACCGGAATACAATAACTATCTAGTCCCGCCCTAAGTGAGGCAATGGAAATAAGGCAATCGATCTCACCTACAAAGCTAAAAACGTTTTCTATTTCTTTCCTTTTGGCATCTAAGGCTTTCAGTATATCGTATAGGAAAAGGGGCTCCAGCAAGAAGGCCGCCTTTATCAGTTCTAGCGCACCCCATACTACCACTTTAAATTCTCCTTGCATATCTGCCTCCACCTTGAATAACAACATTTTCTTGGCTATCTCAGCTATTACATTCATAGAACGCTTTAGGTCCGGTGCTAGAATGGCAAACTGTTTTTCCTTATGTAACTGTGCTGCTATATTATTAAGCCGGAGCAGCTGGGGTAGAGAACGGGAATAACTATCTGCCATTTGTTTGTTCCAGTAATGGATGCCCATATTGACACAAAAAACAAGCATAAATAGGAGGATAAACTTTGGCTGAAAAACAATCATAATAAGAAAGGCCAAACTGGCGAAGGACAAAACTGGAACTATAGAAAACCACCCGGGTGGTGACTCATGTGTATCTTGAAACAAGGAGGATAGATAGTAGGCATGCCCCTTATTCTGCTTGTTAATCAAAAGCTGAGTTTTCAGCCTGAATGCCTCATCGCTTTGAAATTTGGAGATCAGTTCTTCCCGCTTACTGTCTATAGGGTTTTGTTGCTCTATTACTCTGAGTCTGTTGTACAAATACTGCTGACCTATTTTAGTGGTCGTCCGATCTACAAACATAAATAGCTCTTCAAAATCTAAGTCTGCACAAGTCTTGTCGCTAAGAACTTGATATGCGGTATTGTTATCCTTTTTTGTGAAGTAGCGCTTTATTGCATCAAAATGAAAGTATCCTTTCTTAGGGCAACCATAGGCTGCTGCGAGTTTTGTTTTTGTTTTGTTCATTACTGGTATCAGTGCTTACACAGAACCATATGCCTTTGCCAATGAAGTTAGAACAATACAGCAATATGAATTTCTAGTTTTCGACCAAAACTATTGTTTAATCGCCCTATACGATCTCGCATGTAGAAAAGTCTGACAACTTATTCCATCACTCTAAAGAAGTATAAAAACCTCTCAGGCTCAAAGAAGAATCTATCATCTACTTGAGTAACTTCTAGATCTATCTCAGCAAAAACATCAGAATTGTTATTTGTACTGTTTTCTATGCCTAGTGGATCAAGTCTGGTTGCATAGCACTCGCTGACATCTGCCCACCCTACTCCTAAGGCAATTCCAAAATAGCCAGGTCTCTGCGGTATAAATCCCAAGGCCAATTCACAATTTGTTTCCGAACAGTCATCATAGATATCTACCGTAAAGCCGCGGGATGCTCTATCGCTATACCTGCCAGCAACAGCCACATAGTCAAAATTGTCTCTTGCGGGAAGAACTTCCGGCTCACCTTCACGGCCTTCAAACAAATCAAAATTTATACTGACGGGTAGATTTGAATTATCTAGAGTATCAAATCCAGATGTAAATTCGAACATCGGGTCCATTTCCATGCGCAGTACCAGTGTATCGCCTACTTCATAATTTGCAGCTAAAGGTAGTAAGCTTACAGAGTATTCTACTCTTGTGTTGTCTTCTCTAAAGCATTCGCAAGAAGAGAGCATATACGCAAAGCTGAACAGCCATAGTATAAGAAGGAAATGCGAGTTAGCAATTTTCATAACTTGTAATTCTAATGGAAAAAGGAATGTTGTTTCTAATACCAAATTACAACTAGTATGGCAGTATTACAAACTGTCTATGATTTGTAAGAATTTTGTTATTGCCACACAACTAATAGCAGCTCTGTAAACAGTTTCCATAGTATCCGTGCTGTGCATGAATGCTGTGAC
>CAYNJK010000223.1:0-5735 GCA_964397575.1 uncultured Saprospiraceae bacterium | reverse complement strand
ACATGTGCCGTTGTCATTATTAATGCTTGCAAAGATGGTGGAGTGGTATTTTGTTCGTCGACTCATATACCTCCACATAAATTGCTAAGGCCAACAATAAGGCAGCCTATTTCTGGTTAGATATTATGTAGAGCTTAATTTATTCGTAAATAAGGCTTAAAGAATCATAAATCTCTCTTTCGGGCAACATCTACGAACCAATTTAAAATGAGCACCTAACTGATAGATTTATTACTAGAATAAGTGAAAAAGATTTAGAGGATAGACCAGATATCATCGATGATCAAAACAAATGAAACAAAATCTATTGTTCTTAATTGCTCTTATAATTTCAACAAACCTTTTTTCACAAGAATCAAGAATAGGAATAGAGTTGAATTACCCACTGCTCGCAGGAGAAAATTTTATCAATAAAAATTATTCCGGAATTATAGACTTGGGGGTAAAATACATAATAATTAAATCATCTGCCTTTAATGAAAACCATAAGCACCTTGGCAATCCTGACCTTAGTTGTTTTACTAATGTTTGGATGCACTAACCTACAGCAACAAAGTACTCAAAAACCAAGAATTTCAGTTCAACCAGATTATGAACAACTTGAAGAAAACGTCAATGAAGAATTCAGACAAAGCTGTAGAATCGAAACCCCTTCAGAAAACGTATTGGCTATAGGTGAATTTCTCAAAAGCAATGACTATAAACATACTTCCAAAATTGAAAACAAAGACTTTAGTTTTACGTATTGGAAGAATTTAAAATCTAAAGTCAGTTTGACTTATGTAGACTGCCACTACATTGAACATTCTTTCAATAAAGTAAAACCAATAAATGGCAACTATTATCCTTCATTTAGAATAGTCGAATTTTGCTTTGACTCTAAAGGAGAACTGGACAAACATTATAAAAACATTACACTAATCATAAACCAACAAGAAAAAAACTATGGATATCTGATGAAAGATGACTACAGAATCTTGTATGTTCAAACCGGAGTGAATATGTTTGGTTTTATAATTAATAACTTTAAAGAAAAGTTTGAGAAAATCATCAGAAACGAAGACTAACAGCTCAGCAACTTACTGTTGATAGTCAAGAAATATCTAGCGATATCAAACAAATTCACATTCCACCGTTCCGTACGCGTTAAAATCCGCAACTATACGATCTCCCACACCAACAATTACTGGCCGGGTAAACGAGCCCGCCAAAACAATCTGTCCTGCTTTTAGCTGCCTACCGATAGAAGCATACTTCTGGGCCAGCCATAAGACGCCATTGGCTGGATGATCTAGAACTGCACCCGCTATACCAGACTCCTCTATAACACCATTCTTTCTAAGTACAGCGCCCACCCATTCCAAGGCTACATCTTTTGGAATTGTTTTGTTGCCTAAGATTATGCCAGCATTTGCTGCGTTATCTGAAATGGTATCTTTGACCGTTCGCTTATAGCCCGTTTCTGGATCTAGTCTAAAAGATCTGGCGGCTATTAGTTCTAAGGCAGGAAAAATGTACTCCGATGCCTCTAGTAATTTTTCGATGCTCAACGCATTAGGGTCGAGGTCTTTTTGAAGTTTGAATGCCAGCTCTACTTCGATACGAGGATCTAGAAAGTCAGCTACCTTTATCTGAGAGCCATGTTTGAATACCATATCATCTAATAGAATCCCAAAATCAGGTTCGTCTATAGACATGGCGACTTGCATCACCTTGGAAGTAAGTCCGACCTTGTGGCCTACTATTTTCCGACCTCTACTTAGTTTTTCTTTTATCCAAGCATCCTGGACCTTGTAAGCATCTTCGATGGTCATATCTGGATAGAAAGCTGTAGGTGGCTTTGTCTGAACCCTGTCCGTCTCGGCAGTATCCATACGGATCGCTTGCTCCTTTATTTGCTCTTCTGTCAAATCTCTTATTCTTTAGTTTTAATTAATGCCTGAACAGCATAAATAGCCTGTGTAAGAAATGCTATCTCGTATACCCCTTTATCTTAGCCAGTCCTGCAAACCAAACTAAGAATAGTGCAATCACCAAGATTACTATACCCATAATTAAGGCACTACTCCCCATAATAGAATAAGAATTAGACATAAAGCCATGTGCCATCTGAGCCAACACAAAAGCAACTGACAGTGTCAATAAGGTCTTTGCCCAGCCTTTGCGTAATAGCAAGCCAAGACTACCTAGGAACCCGGTAATGACTGCCCCGCCAAAGACAATCTTAGCCCAAAGTGGCTGTGTTTCGTATAATCCTCTTTGGTCAGCCGGCATTGCAGAAAGCGCTTCTGCTGAGATGGTCATATCAGAATAGAAGGCAAACAAGCCCATAAGATTCCACAACAAGGCTACACCTGTTACTAACCAAAACCAAATTGGAATTTTAATATCGTTCATCGTTTGTTTTTACAAAAATCTAAAAATTTATTTAACCACCACTGACCACTTGCATCAAGGTCGCACAGATTATAGCACCATAAGTTCCTAGCGCATAGCCCAACACGGCCATCAAGACACCTACGGGTGCTAGTGAGGTGCTAAATGCAGAAGCGACTACAGGTGCAGAAGCCGCCCCACCGACATTGGCCTGACTGCCTACCGCAACAAAAAAGAACGGTGCTTTAATCAACTTGGCCACGATAAGTAACAATGTTACATGGACCAACATCCAAGTAATGCCTATGGCAAAAAGTCCTAGATTCTGAAATACCTCACCTAGATTCATCTTCATACCGATGGTCGCAACGAGTATATAGATAAAGATAGAACCCCACCTAGAAGCACCAACACCTTCTAGTTTTCTAAACTTAGTCAGCGAAAGCAACATCCCGAAAGTGGTCGAAATAACAATAAGCCAAAAGAAATGTGACATTAAAGAATTCAGCTTAAGACTATTAAGAGTCTCTTTGAATCCTTTCATAAAAGGCGTCAAAACATCAGCGCCCCAATGAGACAAAGCTACACCACCAAAGCCCAAGGCCATCAGCATAAATAGAGTTCTCGTAGTCGGCATTTCTGCAATACTAGCTCTATAATCTGCCACCCTTTGCTTTAGATCTTCTATAGCCGAGTTGTCAGCTTTTAGCCAGCCATCCACTTTGTCAGAGATATTTGCACCATATAGCAAGAAGCCCATCCAAATATTAGCAACGACAACATCTACCACGATCATAGTACCAAATAGGTTGTCCTTCACCTCGTAGATTTCTTTCATGGCTGTCTGGTTGGCACCACCGCCTATCCAGCTGCCCGCCACAGTAGAGAGTCCCCGCCAGATCTCGTCTGGAGAGCCGCCGATAACATTGGGTGCTAGATAAGAAATTACTAGTAAGGCAATAGGCCCACCGATGATGATACCTAAGGTCGCCGTCAGAAACATTATAATTGCTTTGGGACCTAGTCTTTTGATCCCTGCAAAGTCGATACCCAAACAAAAGAACACCAAGCTCGCAGGCAACAAAAATCGTGAAGCGACATAGTACAACTGAGAGTGCCCTTGTACAGCTTCGTATTCCGCAGCTGGCACCTTGTTAGCGTCCAAAAAATTGGTGATACCGTCGTAGCTTAGGCCTTTGGGCAAAGTCAAATTGTGCTGCGCCAGCAGATCCATAAGACCATCTGTATACCAGTGGGGCGAGATTATACCCAGTGGCCAGTTCAGTAAGGCCGGGATAAAGTAGGCCAGTAGTAAGCCTGGAACAAATCTGTAGAACTTGGTCCAGAAAGGTGTCTTTAGGTGCTCTGTGTGGAATATTAGTGCTAGAACAGTAATCAGGATGCCGAGAGTGATGGCATCATTAGTAAACACTGGGGAGATTGCTAGAAAGGGCATAGGTTTTTGATTTCGAGAATCAAAATAGGATTTTTAGATATAATTATGATACGACAACAGTAGAAAATAAAAAAACACCAATAGGTTTAATACTTCGCTTTTCTAGATACAACGATGTCTTCATACAACTTTTTGGCATTCAGATCTAAGGCCGTCTCCTTATCTGCTATACTTTCCGGATTCTCCCTATAAGGATCAAGTAAAATAAAATACTTAGAACCAACAGACATACCGTCCGCTGAAATTTGGTTTAGCTCATCGACTATTTTTTCCTTGAGGAAAAATTTCATTTCTTGGACAATTACTTCTACAGGCAGGTCCGTTGCCAAGCACAAATCTTGTATGCTCAGTCGGTAATCAAAATGCTTAAACAATAAAATTAAGTCTCGTATAGTCAAAAAAGGGTCTTCTGACAGCTTTGGATAAGGGCCATCAACCATCTTCTCCTTTAAGGAATAATAGTTGTTGAACTTTTTAGAGTAGCCATGTGTAAGTAATCCGCGATACAGTAGTCTAGTCAGTCGCGCTTTTGCCTCTTTGACAGTTAGGCCAGAATCCTTAGCAAGCATTTGGGGGGCTGCACAATCCATCTGGCTGACCTCCTATGAATTGTATAATCTGCTTATCTGTGTACTGATAATTTGTAATGAGTGGCGTATTGTATTTCTGTACACTAAAGGCAATCAGCCCAGCAAACAAAGCGACCACCGTCAATGCAAGTAAAATAATAACTCCTGTAGTCATAAATTGAATATAGTAAAATTTACCTTAATCCTAATGCGCTTTCATTTACTCTAGCTTCACTATTTTCACCGTTCAATTCTATTTTATGTTTTCAAAATACGTATTGCTGCTTTCGGTTTTTATCAGTCTACTCACATGTGCTTGCACACCTCACAATGACCTAGTAAAAATCCAAACAGGAGACCTACTCTTTCAGCAGTGGGACAGCTCCGACTTTGCCAAAGCCATCAATGCCGTAACTGAAGGAGCAGATGGAGAAGACTATGCCCATATAGGTCTGGTTTTGTCTATAGATGACAGCTTAAGAGTCCTAGAGGCAGTGACTGGAGCTGGTGTTGTGCTCAGGCCCTTGGACGATTTTCTGAATGCGAGTCTCACCACAGACAGCCTGCCCCGTGTAGCTGTAGGGCGGCTCAGAAAAGACTACTCCGAATTTATTCCAAGTATCAATGATTGGGCCCTGTCTAAGGTCGGGCTGCCTTACGACACCTTATTTGGATATGGCAATGAAAAATATTATTGCTCCGAACTTGTCCATGACGCCTTTAATGAAAATGTACCTGGAAAAAAGGTTTTCTCACTGGCACCCATGACCTTCAAAGATCCAGTGACCGATGATTACTTTCCTATTTGGACAGATTATTTCGAAAAGCAACAATCCGCCATACCCGAAGGCGCACCAGGAGTCAATCCTGGCTTGCTGTCTAGGTCAGAGATGATCGAAATTATAGACGTACTGTGGGAGTAACTGATAAATTTCTTAGACAGCCTCCAGCTCTATCTGTCTGTTCTTCAGATCTGTTGACATTACTTTGACTCGGATGGTGTCGCCCATTTTTAGGGTCTTCTTTTTGTCTCTTGAAAGAGCTTTATACCTAGAGCCATCAGTATCAAAGTGTCCTCTGATATTATCGAAAGCGATAAAGCCTTCTGCTTTGCTCGCTGTAAGTTCCACGAAGATGCCCCGTTCTATCATACCAGATATAATACCATCGAACTCCTCTCCGATGTGCTCTGAAATATACTCCACTTGCTTGTACTTTATGGAATCTCTCTCTGCCTCCATGGCCTTGCGCTCCTGCTTGGATATATGGATGCAATGTGCCTCCAGTTTGTTTTTATCCTCTCGGACCGGTTTACCTTTTAGATTCTTTTCTAG
>CAYNJK010000222.1:0-5738 GCA_964397575.1 uncultured Saprospiraceae bacterium | reverse complement strand
TCTATATAGGACCTGGAGCCAAGATAATGGAAGGATCACATATCAGAGGGCCCTTTGCCTTATGCGAATCTGCGACAGTAAAAATGGGCTGCAAGATATATGGAGGTACCACCATAGGTCCTCATAGCAAAGTCGGTGGAGAACTAAGCAATGTCGTCATACAAGGCTATTCTAACAAAGGACATGATGGTTATCTGGGCAACTCTGTTATCGGAGAATGGTGCAACCTCGGAGCAGACACCAACTCAAGTAATCTGAAAAACAACTACAAAGAGGTAAAAGTCTGGGACTACACCGCAGAATCCTTTAGCCCTACAGGCTTACAATTCTGTGGACTAATCATGGGCGATCACTCCAAGTCTGGTATCAATACCATGTTTAATACAGGTACCGTTGTCGGTGTATCAGCAAACATCTATGGATCTGGTTTTCCTAGGACCTATATCCCGTCCTATGCCTGGGGCGGTGCTGCAGGATACAAAACCTACAGAATAGAAGAAGCTTTCGAGACCATGGCAAAGGTGATGGAACGCAGAGGCGTTACCTTATCAGATAAAGACAAAGTAATCCTGCAGAACATATACCACGAAACTGCAGCCAATAGAAACTGGGAGTAGCAGCTATGCAACATCCCAAATGGAAAAAAATCCTTAGTTACTTCAAGGAGCTATCATTAGAAAAAACCAGTTCGCTGAGCAATCCTTATCTGGAAGTTCTGCTGGTCGCAGGCAGGCATCAGTTAGTCACAAAAGACGCTATCTATTCTTTCGATGATAAGTATGAGAACTTTAATCAAAGTTTCAAGAGAATCAACTGGGAATTGCTCCCCGGAAATCGGGTACTTGTATTAGGTCTAGGACTAGGTTCTGTGATCTTACTTTTGGAAAAGTACTTTCATAAGAGCTTTGATTATACTGCAGTAGAGGTGGATTCTGAAATATGCAGATTGTGCAATGATTATACCTTACAAAGATTGGATTCGTTTGTAGAAGTGATTCCTTCAGAGGCCATGAGGTTTCTGGTCAGCACTGATGATAGTTATGATATGATTATTATGGATATATTTCAAAGTGCCAAAATCCCAATGAAATTTCAATCAGTGGAGTTTCTTGAACTCCTGAACAGCAAGCTGAATAAGAATGGATTATTGCTTTACAATAGGATGAATATAACAGACGAAGATCTAGATGAAAATAATGCCTTTGTTAGCAATATGAAAAAAGTCTATCCACAAATGACTGAAATAGAGGTAAAGACCAATCTTGTGATGATAAATGATGAAGCTTTTATCCGTTAAGTTTATACATTTACTTTGCGATTATAAATGACTAATAAAATAAGAAACAAAGATGTTTACAATTAACATATACCTCAAGTTTGTCCTTATAGCTGCTGGATTTATTATCGGTGCGGTGCTTACCACAACCTTGGGTTTCTGGTATGCCCTACCCTTCTGGCTTCTGGGCTTTATTATGTTAGCGAGCTATATTTTCCTGGGCACAGTGCAGTCGTCAGCCCAGTATATACAAGAAGAAGACTTTGCTGGTGCTGAAGCAAGATTAAAACTGACTAAGTTTCCCAACCTTCTATATGTTACTAACAGGGCATTCTACTATATTATGAGTGGTACTATAGCAGCTCAGAGAAATGATTCCAAAACTGCCGAAGACTATTTCAATACTGCCTTAGAACTGAAACTACCATCTGACAATGAGAAAGCAATGGTTCTTATGCAACTAGCGAACATTAAAGCCTCTAAGGGCAACTACACTGCTGCTACTAATTACTTCAAACAAGCGAAGAAGTTAGATGTCACTCAAGATGATATCAAAAATCAGTTGGATTACTTTGACAAGGCCATAACTAATAATAAGGCACAAATGAAGTCTGCCCGATCTATGGGCAAACAAGGTATGCGCATGATGAGACAAGGTGGTGGTAAAAGCAAAAGAAGAAGGCCTAAAATGAGATAGAAGCTTAGGGATGTACTTAACGAAAATTCCCAAGCTGGTACAACTTTATTACCCAGATGCCATCTGGTCATCTGAGGCAGATTCTAGTTTGTTACTCAGTTTTGATGATGGCCCACATCCAGATTCTACCCCTATTCTTTTAGATTTACTCAAAAGACAAAAGCGTTCTGCCACTTTCTTTTGCCGAGGCAGTCAAGCTAAAAAATATCCAGAGCTTATCTCAGCTATCGTACAGTCTGGTCATAGTTTAGGTTACCATGGCTACAATCATCTAAATGGGTGGAAAACTGAAACCAGCACCTATCTTGAAGATCTGCAATCATGTCTTGCTTACTATCCCTCGCAGCTATTTAGGCCAGCATATGGAAAAATAACGAAAAACCAATATGCGATAATTAAGAAACAGCTAAACCTAGATATCGTTTTTTGGACACATATGCCAGGAGATTTTGACTCTAGGGTCAGCTCAGACCTACTCACCACAAGGATTAGAAAAGCTGACAAGGCAGGGAACATTATAGTTTTACATGACAAACCAGAATGTTTGTCTAAAGTTTGCACAGCCTTATCGAACAATTGAATTTAGAATATAACATATTGAACTTTTGGATAAGAAAATTGCATTTGTACAGTAATGGCTAGATTAGATATCCATAGCATCACTGACTACTGTCTAAAGTTTATAAGCAAGCTTTCTACTAAAGGACTGTATATAGTACTCTTACTCTTCTATGCTTACCAAGAAGGTGAAGTGCCTTCATGGGCTAAGAAAGTGATCATAGGTTCTATAACTTATCTATTAAGTCCACTGGATGCTGTTCCTGATTTGACACCAGTGCTAGGAATGACTGATGACCTCGGTGTACTTGCTTTTGGTTTGGTTACTATTGCTTGTTATGTAACTGATGACATTAGAGAAAAAGCTGAGTCCAGACTTGTGACTCTCACAAAAAGAAAAGTAAATAAAGAGCATATCGACGAGGTCAACTCTTGGCTATAGCCTTTGCTCTTCCTTCTAAGTAATTTACCCGTGCTTTAATCTCATCGATCCTGTTTATATCAGACCTGAAAAACAATGACCATATTACATAACTCAATACAAACAGTAAAGGAAGTATCCAAGGACTATAATAGGTTGCCAAAATACCATCTAAGAATTGCTGGAGTGCCAATAAATAAACCGGGAAAACCATTATAAAAAACCATTTGACGCCTTTAACCCTGGCATACTTTATATCCAGACCAGCTTGCAAATATGCCACATCCCTAGAGGCATCTTCAGAATCCAAGCTAGGGACTGAATGCTCTTCCACTTTTTTTCTGGTTTGACCTAGTTTTATTCTATGTAAGAACAACATAGTTAGTACAATAGCGAGAAAGATTAATAATTTATTAGAAAATCCTTCTTTGATATACAATGCAATAATTGATATTAAAGCCAGACCGCACATAAGGAAAAGTGCAGAAGCGAAAGAACTTATATCGTTACTGTTTTTTTGCTCAGAGATGATGCGAGCACATTCTTCGATTATGTCTGAAATCGATTCTTTCACATTGGTTATTTATTCAGGATTAGTTCTAAGATAGTAATAAATAAAAAATAAAAAAACCCCTTCCCAGAAAGGAAGAGGTTTCACTTTATATTTTCACTACTATTCTTACTCTTGCAATGCCTGAATAAGCAGCGATACTTCATTGTTTACAACTTCGACAAAGCCTTTTTCAATATTGAAAGTTGTCTTTGCGCCGGTTTCGTCTAGAATTCTAACTTCTCCTTTGGCCAATGCAGCAACTATAGGAGCATGCCCATTAAGAATTTCAAACTGTCCTGAAATACCAGGTACCTTTACGGAAGATATTTTACCGCTGAACAATTCCTTTTCTGGTGTAAGTGCTAATAATTCCATTAGTTATGAGCTTTTAAGCTTCCGCCAATATTTTCTTTCCTTTAGCGATAGCTTCATCTATGTTACCTACTAAGTTAAATGCTGCTTCTGGATACTCATCTACTTCCCCTTCCATAATCATATTAAATCCTCTTATGGTTTCTTCTATTGGAACAAGTACACCTGGAAGTCCAGTAAATTGCTCTGCAACATGGAAAGGCTGAGACAAGAATCTTTGTACCCTTCTTGCTCTATGTACTATCTGCTTGTCTTCTTCAGATAATTCTTCCATACCTAGGATGGCGATGATATCTTGTAATTCTTTATATCTCTGTAGTATATTGATAACTCTCTGAGCTGTATCATAATGCTCATCTCCAACGATAGCTCTTTCTAAGATTCTAGATGTAGAGTCAAGAGGATCTACAGCTGGATATATACCCAAAGAGGCTAGCTTTCTACTTAGTACCGTTGTCGCATCCAAGTGAGCGAAAGTTGTTGCTGGAGCTGGATCTGTCAAATCATCTGCAGGTACATATACTGCTTGTACAGAGGTGATAGATCCTCTCTTTGTAGAAGTAATTCTTTCTTGCATGACTCCCATCTCCGTTGCCAGTGTAGGCTGGTAACCTACCGCTGAAGGCATTCTACCAAGAAGGGCTGATACCTCAGAACCTGCCTGAGTAAATCTAAAGATATTATCTATGAAGAATAAGATATCCTTTCCTCCTGTAGGGTCACTCAAGTCACCATCTCTATAGTACTCCGCTAGAGTTAATCCAGATAGTGCCACTCTAGCTCTCGCACCAGGTGGTTCATTCATCTGTCCGAATACAAAAGTGGCTTTAGATTCTTTTAGTTTTTCTTTGTCTACCTTGGATAAATCCCATCCACCTTCTTCCATAGAATGTAAAAAGTCTTCTCCATAGTTGATGATTCCAGATTCCAACATTTCTCTAAGCAGGTCATTTCCTTCTCTTGTTCTTTCTCCTACTCCTGCAAAAACTGAGATTCCATCATATCCCTTAGCGATATTATTTATCAGCTCCTGAATCAATACTGTCTTACCTACACCTGCTCCTCCAAAAAGGCCAATCTTTCCACCCTTTGAGTATGGCTCTATTAGATCTATAACTTTAATACCCGTAAAAAGAACCTCAGTTTCTGTAGATAGATCTTCGAATTTCGGTGGCTTACTGTGAATGGAATAGGCGTTCTGAGATTTGTCAACATTTCCTATCCCATCTATCGCATCTCCAACAACATTGAATAATCTACCACGAATAGCATCTCCTGTAGGCATTGAAATTGGAAGTCCTTTATCTATAACTTCCATTCCTCTCGTAAGGCCCTCTGTAGAGTCCATAGAAATTGCTCTTACACTATCTTCTCCAAGATGTCTTTGCACTTCCAGAGTTAGAGTTTCACCATTATCTTTTTTTAGTTCCAGTGCATTTAAGATATCAGGAAGAGAAGAATTTTCTCCTGTAAAACTTACATCCACAACTGGACCGATTACTTGCTTAACTTGACCAATATTTGCCATTAGTATGATTGAAATTTTTGGTGTAGAAATTTGGTGCAAAGATACGTCAATGCCTATAATATCTAGTGACTTATAAATTTTATTTTTTTGCTAATAACTTGACAGATTAAATAGGAGATTTAGGCATCAGATATCCTGAATAAGACGGAAGTTGTTATTATAAATTCTGAGCTAAGCAAAAATACCTCTAGGTTATATGGCAATGAAAGGCACTTTGTGATTATTCTTCTTCGTCACTAACTATACCTCCTATTGATAAGAAGAAATTGTTGGTCCCTATTCTATCTACTAACTTTATTACCTGTTCATTTACCAACTCAAGCAGGGCTAAAA
>CAYNJK010000221.1:0-5750 GCA_964397575.1 uncultured Saprospiraceae bacterium | reverse complement strand
TAAATTAATTCTGTTGTCTGATAATCCAACACAGATAGAAAGTGAAATTCGAACGCTTGGAGTTAATGAGAAATCAATAAATAAAATCATTCATCAGGTTAATGAGATAAACGATTGTGTAGAAGAAACAGCAAGAAAGTTTTGAATGTCTTTATCAATTTATGATCACCACTATTAAGATGTTCGGGTGGTGCTGGAGTTTTAAAAACTCCAGTCCCTTTTCCAAGTATCTATAATGTCAAAGGATACCTTGTAAGGCACAAATTCCTGACTACTGTTTTTTGTGCCAGCTATGCCATATACGCCTAAGCGTAATCGCCTGCGAGGTCCTAAGCGAAATATACGTTCCAAACCCAAAAAAATCTCTTGATGACTGATGTTTGCTTCTTGTGCATAGAGGAGACCACCGCCAGCGACTACAGAAATTTTGGTCTTTTTGATAAGTGGAATATTATTGACCAAGGCTCCATCAAAGTGGTGGACATAATGGAATTCTATAAATGGTTCTGAAGTGACAAAGCCGGTGTCCAATGCCTGAAAATTTTCTAATGGAAACGCATACAAAATAGGGTCAGCTTGTCTGATGTTCTTTATGTCTATGAAGGTGAGGTTGTTGGTATTAGCGTAGGTGCCGGCTACAATATTGTATCTGGAACTACCCAAGGTGCCGACAACGATGTTTTGATTGATAGAGAACTCAAAGTAGTCATAATCTAAGATAGATTCGAAAGGGCCTTTCCAGCCTTTTTCGTACTGCAGGCTGAAAGTAGGCCAGTCACTGCCGAGGATGACTTTACGTTTGGGTTCTGTAATATACTTTCTGAATGGTGTATAGCTGATTCTGATATTGCTCTTGAAAGTGTTGTATGGATCGAAATTTATAACCTCTCCAGGATCTATCACCAGATCAAAGGTAGAGTCTGCCTCTATATGTGAGATGTCTTGTCTGGCACTCCATTCTATGCCTGTAAATAATTCGAAACCATTGAAGAGTTCTATATTATGTCGTAAGACAATTCTGTCATGTTGGAAGTAATTAGATGATCTCAGATAGTTAAGAAAGGCATCATTTACGTTTATTGGAAAATAATCCCTGGATACATTGAAGATAAGATCTCCTTGCTTCATAGGATTGTACCTCCACCAGTGAAAATTATTGAATAGAAGATCCTTGTTGTTAAACCCGACACTGAAATTTACCGAGGTACGATAGGCCATCTCATTTTCGAATCTCTTATAATAAGACATAAACGATCCTGCTCTCCATCCTCCGACAACTCGGAAAGATATCAAACTCAGTAAAGAGGGCAATGAAATAGATTCTTTCGTTTTGTGGAATTGTAGACCGATACCTTCATAGGCCACATCTAAGAAGTCTACTTTATTGTATTCTCGCTGGATAGAATCTTTGTAGGCAGGACTGTTTATCACCGTTTCTATGCTGTCTCGATAGAGTACTAGATTTTGCTCTTTTTCTTTTAGAGCTTCTGGTCTATGTGCATTCCAGTACGTAGAATCCTTGTCTATGGCCTCCTGAGTTAGGATAGAAACTTCATTGCCAAAAAATTTATCTGGAAACTGGTAATCGAGTTCTAGTTCTGAAAACGACATCGTTGTGCGCCCTTTGAACTTCTTTTTTCTTCCCGCCTTGGACGAGTAGATAAGCTCTTGTCTGGTGGGATACCAGATGCTGTCTTTGACGATAGTATAGTCCAGTTTTATATTGAGCTCATCGAAGAGTTTCATATTGTTCTTCGTGAGATGGACATCTATTCTATTGATATTCCAGAAAGCATCATTTATATATACATACCCTGTGACGGTGGCATTGCCTTTCTTTCTAGGTATGATTTTGATTTTGTGGACGAGGAGGTCTCCTTCTTTTTTGCTTTCTATTAGTTTGTACTTGTAAGATAGTATCGCTCTTCTGGAAAGGGGAGAGACAATAGGGGTGCTCGTGATCTCATACATTTTGACCAGATTGTCATAGAAGTCAAATTGTACTTCGTCAAATCTGGGTACGTAAAGACCTGCTTTAGATCCATAGACCTTGTAAGCAATTTTTTCGTCTTTGTAATTATTGGGTTGCTGGAAATTGAGGATGAGTTCGGTTTCGAGCAAATTAAGTTTGCTGAATTTTTCTGCCTTGGCAGCCTCAGCAGCTTTGAAAGGATCTTCATCTAGTTCTACTTTTTCTGCAGATACCCGCTCAGGCTTTTCCTGTACTTCCAGTTCTTCTACAGCCTTTATATAAGCTTTAGCTCGCAGGCTTTGGATACTGTTCTGGTATTTCTCTTTATGTTTTATGGCCTTATTGATAATCGCATAGGCAGGGTCTTTTTTGGAGGCCTTGATAGTGATTTCATCAAGTTCGTAATCAGAAGAGGCCAGCTGGAAGTTGACGGTTTCTTCATCATCTATATCTACGGTTACCGACTTGTCTTCATAACCTATAGCCGAGATAACTATATTATATGGTCCTGGGTCTAGCCTCATGTAGTAATAGCCGTTTTCGTCTGTGGTTGTCCCTGTCTGTACTTGCTGGACGAAGATGTTGACATAAGGGATAGCTGCTTTATTCTTATCTATTATATAGCCAGAGATACTTTGGCCAATAAGGAATTGCCAGCCTAGTAATAGTAAAGCAAGAAGGAGGTATTGTTTTTTCAAATTGTGGTTGTAGAGTTTCTGCGAAAGTAAAACGTTATCACAGACATAATCAATATCAAGTACACCAGATATTTTGCTCAGTTCATTTTTCTTACGCTTTTGTCCCTTGAAAAGATGTTAATTCTCATCCAGACCCCTAAGCTGGCCCTAAAATGCAGTTCCAGTTCGGCAACTCAACTGTCGTTATCAGCCTAATGCTTTGAGTTCTAATTGTATTCACCATTGAAATATGTATTTTGGATGATTAAAACCTACAAAGAATGAAGCTAAAGCTAATAGTATTGCTATTGTGCGCCCATTTCGGACTAGTGGCTCAGATAGATTATGACATCTATCCTGAAGTAAGCTCCACCTTTCTGATTAATGATGTACATATCCAGAAAAGTCCAACAGATAGTTTTGGTCTGGGAGATATCCTGATAGAAGAGGGTTACATAACACAGGTTTCTAGAAACATCAATCCTCCTGCAGAAGCCTTTGTGATAGAAGGAGATTCTGCCTATGTCTATCCTGCTTTTATCTCTGCATTATCACATACAGGGATTCCTAAGAAAGAAGAAAGAGGTGAAAGACCTACAGTAAAATTTAGAGGTCACCCACCAAATGGTGTAGTCGGTATCACT
Organism: uncultured Saprospiraceae bacterium; assembly: GCA_964397575.1. Taxonomy (GTDB): domain Bacteria; phylum Bacteroidota; class Bacteroidia; order Chitinophagales; family Saprospiraceae; genus RFSX01. The sequence goes on along the minus strand of CAYNJK010000221.1, from coordinate 2,457 downwards.
CCGGAAGTGAAAGCCTCAGATGAGGTGTCTGCTTCAGATGAGTCTATTTCTAAAATGAAGGCACAGGGTTTTGCAGCAGCCCATATCGTTCCTAGAGGGAAGATGTTACCTGGCCAAGGCAGTGTTATGCTACTCGATGGTGAGTCCAATGAAGAGATGCTTTTTGCTGATGACTTGTCTATGTATTTCCAACTAGAAGGCACCAGAGGCTTCTATCCCACAACGGTGATAGGAGTTATGGCCAAATGGCGAGACCTCTATGGTCAAGCCAATTTTCTATCCAAGCATCAGGCTGCGGCCCGATCCAGTACCACGGCCGCAAGAGCCAAATCAGACCAAAGCTTAGAGGCGCTTATCCCCGTAACCAAGGGACAGCAAACTGTCTACATGAAAGCTGAAAAAGCCAAAGACATCCACAAAGCAATAGCTCTGCAAAAGGAGATGGGTTATAAACTTGTACTGGTAGAAGTAAAACAAGCGGCACCTGCTTTAGAGAAGATCAAAGCGGGTAACATACCTGTTCTTATTTCTGCAGACTTGCCGAAAGAAGCCAAAGACGAAGGTAAAGCAGAAGGCAAGGGAAAGAAGGGCATGAAAAAAGACAAAGGAGTAAAGGACAAAATGAAGGCCAAAGCAGATGATGCTAAACCGATGAAGAAAGCGGACAAAGACAAAAAGAAAAAAGAGGATAGCCCAGAGGTGAAAGCTATGAAAGCAAGGAAAAAAGCCAGCTACGAAGAATATGTAGGACAGGCGGCTACCTTAGAGAAGGAAGGAGTTTCTTTTGCCTTTTCGTTTCTGGACAGTAAGCCTGGAGACCTGAAAAAATCTCTTGAAAGAATGATGAAAGCAGGACTCAGTAAGGAAGCAGCACTGGCTGCTCTTACAACCAATCCCGCAAAGATTCTAGGAATAGATAGCAAAGTAGGAACAATAGCGAGAGGGAAATTGGCCAATCTATTTCTCTCTGATGCACCTTACTTTGATAAAGAGTCTAATATCAAATACCTTTTTGTAGAAGGCAATATGAGTGAATTTGAAATCAAGCCTAAAAAGAAGAAGGGTGAAAAAGGCTCTGATGATTTCAGAAAATCCCTCGTCGGAAAATGGCAATATGATGTAGAAACCCCTATGGGTGCCTTCGACGGTATAGTAACTGTCACTGGAGATGAGGAATTGGAAATAGAAGTCGTGGGTAATGATGAGCCTACAGAAGTCATGGAAGCAAGAAATATAGATGTAGGTGACCAGACCTTGTCTTTTGTTATATCTATAAATGTCAATGGGACTTCGGTGCCTGCAACAATGTCACTAGATTACGATGAAGACACCTTTTCCGGTACCGTGGAAATGGAAGGCATGGGCTCTATGCCTATCAGCGGATCTAAAGTGCCAGAATAATATTTGATAATCAGAAATGGAATTTCACACAAATAAAAAATAACGATGAAGTATATACTAACGGTTTTTACTTTATTTCTACTCCACCATATAGGAGCACAAGATACAGGGGATGTACTTATAAAAAATGGGACTCTGATTACCATTACAGATGGTGTCAAAGAAGATACAGATATACTTATCAGAAATGGTAAAATCTCACAGATAGGAGAGGGTTTATCAGCTGGAGATGAGGTGCGGGTCATAGATGCCAAGGGGATGTTTGTGATGCCCGGTATCATCGATGCCCATTCTCATATCGCTATAGACGCAGTCAATGAAGCGACAGACCCAGTCACCGCTCAAGTATGGGTAGGAGATGCACTAAATCCTTATGATGTCAATGTCTACCGAGCACTAGCTGGTGGTGTTACCATTTCTCATGCCATGCATGGTTCAGCTAATGCTATAGGAGGACAATGCGAAACCATAAAGCACAGATATGGTGTCACTGACCCGGAAGCTATGCGTATGAAAGATGCGCCTCGAACAATAAAATTTGCACTAGGAGAAAATCCGATTCGTGTACACGGAGAAGGACAGCGTATCGTGCCTAATACCAGAATGGGTATAGAGCAAGTCTTTAGAAATTCTCTAGCAGAGGGCAAAGCTTATGCTAAGGCATGGGCTGATTATGGTTCTGGCAAATCAAAGACACCACCTGAGTACAGCTTACAAAAGCAAACGATGGCGGATATAATCTCTGGAGATGTGATGATTCATTGTCATTCTTATCGTGCAGATGAGATCCTGATGCTGATGAATGTGCTGGGTGACTATGGTGTGAATAAGATTTGTTTTCAGCATGTGAATGAAGGTTTTAAAGTAGCTCCCGAGCTGGCAGAATTTGGAGCCTATGCTTCCGTATTTTCTGATTGGTGGGCATATAAGTTTGAGGTATATTATTCTACAGCTTACAATGCTGCTATTCTGACGAAAAACGGTGTCGTCACTTCTATCAACTCTGACTCTAGAGAACTGATCAGACATCTCTACCATGAGGCGGCTAAGACACAG
>CAYNJK010000220.1:0-5754 GCA_964397575.1 uncultured Saprospiraceae bacterium | reverse complement strand
CCATGACGCCTGTATTATGAAAAGCCCCGCTAGGACCTGCCCAGGTTTCAGCTACATCAAGCACTACTGACCATCCTTGTTCCAGATAATCTGCATACAAGGCATGCGTATGTCCATTTATATCTTGCAAAGTGAAATCTTCTGCCGAAGAGCCTGAAGGGATAGTAGAATGAAGGTTTTGGGATATGATTATAGCTAGGACCAGAAATAAGCCTCTCATGGACATCAATTGATAGGTGACAAATTAAGTTAGCAATATAACAAAAGACCCGTAGCTGAGAGCTAGATTCCGTACTATATATTATGAAAAATCATCAAGTATACAGAGAGAGCTGTGAGCATATGAGTTTTAGTTAACATATGAACGATGCTAAAGCCTAAAACGCTACTTGAATCCTTTCATTCCTGGCATATTTCCAAAGTTTTGCATCATTTGGCTCATACCTTTTCCTTTAGACATCATGAACATCATTTTACGCATTTGGTCAAATTGCTTGATGAACATATTGATTTCATGGATATTTCTGCCACATCCTCTAGCTATACGCTTCTTTCTACTCATATTGAGAATCTCTGGATGTGCCCGTTCTCTTTCAGTCATCGACTGTATTATGGACTCTATTTTAGAAAAAGCACTGTTATCTATATCTAGGTCCTTCAGTTTACTCATACCGGGTATCATACCCATGAGTGATTTAAGATCACCCATTTTTCGGATTTGATTAAGCTGACCTAGGAAGTCATTGAAATCAAACTTGTTCTTCTTTATCTTTTTCTCTAATCTTTTAGCTTCCGCTTCATCGAACTGGTCTTGAGCCTTTTCTACAAAGGAAACGATATCACCCATTCCCAGTATTCTCTGGGCCATTCTATCAGGATGAAAGACATCCAAATCTTCCATCTTCTCACCAGTACTTACAAACTTTATAGGTTTTCCGACTGTGTATTTAACTGATAACGCAGCACCACCTCTGGTATCACCATCTAGTTTAGTCAGTACGACACCATCATAATTGATGACTTCATTGAAGGCTTTGGCAGTATTTACAGCATCCTGTCCAGTCATAGAGTCCACTACAAAAAGGGTTTCTGTAGGTGTTATGGCAGATTTTATAGCGGCTATCTCATCCATCATTTGCTCATCTACGGCTAGTCGGCCGGCTGTATCTACTATGAGGACATTGTAATTGTTTTTTTGCGCATGTACGACTGCTGCACCTGCAATATCTACAGGATCGGTATTGCCTACATCCTTATAGATATCTACTCCTAGTTGCTCAGCCAGCACTGAAAGTTGATTGATAGCAGCAGGACGATACACATCACAGGCAGCTACAAGCACTTTCATGTTCTTTTTCTCCTTGAGGAATTTGGACAACTTTCCAGTAAAAGTTGTTTTACCAGAACCTTGGAGACCAGCAATAAGAATTACTCCTGGAGTTCCTTTAGCGTTAATCCCGACGGACTGTCCACCCATCAGCTCCACCATCTCATCCATTACGATCTTAACCATGAGTTCTCCTGGCTTTACCGCTTTTAGGACGTTACGTGAGCCTAGCGCTTGTTGCTTTACCTTATCAGTAAATTCTTTGGCAATTTTATAGTTAACATCAGCGCTGACCAGTGCTCTTCTGATTTCCTTTATGGACTGAGCAATGTTTATTTCAGTAAGCTTGGAGTCTCCGGAGAGCCCCTTAAAGGCTTTGTCCAGCTTATCACTTAGACTTTCGAACATAGGTTAAGTGTTTTTATCTATTGAGGAGACAAATTTATGAAATTAGCTAGCTTCAGACTTTTATTATTTACAAATTAAATAAATCAAAAAAGTACATTTATGATGGCAAAAACCTACATATTGCTACTCTTTTTAATATGAAAGTCGATGTTAAAGATTTTATTAGTCAGTCTTGTTGTATGGGTCATTCCTTTTTCGTCCGTTCCTACAACAGATTCAGATTATGATATTTTCTTGGATATTCTCTATTCCTCGCCAGAAATAGGCGAAGTTATAGACAGTTATAATGGCATTAACGTCTATTATAATGGTCATGAGTCCAATGTTTTTGGAAGGAGTATAGCGGCGGGCAACTACAATTTAGGACTGAAGTATCAATGTGTCGAGTTTGTAAAGCGGTACTACTTCATCAATTATGGTCATAGGATGCCTTATACCTATGGTCATGCTAAAGACCTCTTCGACGAAACATTACCTGACAGAAAGCTAAACCGAAAAAGAGATTTATATCAGTTTAAGAATGGGTCAGAGTATAGACCACTTCCAGGAGATATAGTAATCTTTGATGCCAACTATAAGAATCCCTTTGGTCATGCAGGTATAGTAACTGTATCTAAGGGTAAGAAGATGGAAATCATTCATCAGAATGTAGGTGAAAATACCCGTGAGTTATTCATAGTATCTGAAATAGAGGGTAGATTCTTCGTTGTAGATCCGGATGTAAAAGGATGGATGAGAAAAGGGTAATCCATGAAATTTAGGATTATCTATATAGGAAAGGATAAAAAGAATCATCACTCCGATGCAGAGAAGCTTTACCTCAAAAGATTAAAAAATTATGTAGCTATAGAGCTCGTCCAGCTTAAACCTGAGAAATATTCTAAGAGTTTATCTGCGACTGAAGTAAAAGCTAAAGAAGCTAAAATTTTTGAGAAAGAATTGGGTGCAAATTCCAGAGTGATTTTACTGGACGAAAATGGAAAGCAGTATGATTCTATGGGTTTTTCTAAGTTTATGGAACAGCAGACCAATCTAGGAGGACGTGTAGTCAACTTTGTTATAGGAGGTGCCTATGGATTTTCAGATATAATGAAAGACAAGTATAAAACCAAGCTGGCCTTGTCTTCTCTTACTTATGCTCATCATCTTGCAAGATTAGTTCTGTTAGAACAGATATACAGAGCTATGACGATACTCAATAATGAACCCTATCATAACAGTTAATAATTTATTTTATGTCTATTACTTTAGCAATACTCGTCCTTACTGCTCTTATCTCTTATCAAGGTCTGAATAAGAATCGTAATATAGTAGAAAAACTTAAGCACTATCCGTATGTTGAGCATCGCCAGAAGGAGTATTATAGATTACTAAGCTCAGGCTTTGTCCATGGAAGTATGAATCACTTGCTTATTAATGGTTTTGTGTTATACATGTTTGGAACTGCTATAGAATACCAATTTAGTAGATCTTTTGGAGGTATGGGGCCTTTGGTATTTCTAGCCTTATACTTAACAGCAATTATCGTGGGCGATTTACCATCTCACTTTAAGCATAAAAACAATCCTTCATATTCTGCTGTAGGGGCTTCGGGAGCAACTTCTGCAATTGTACTGATATATTGCTTGCTCGATCCATGGAATTGGTTTATTTATCCGCCTGTTCCAGCCATAATTTTTGGTGTAGGTTATATCTTTTACTCTAGCTGGGCAGATAGAACTAACCGTGCAGATGGCATAGGCCATAGCGCACATTTATATGGTGCGCTATGGGGCATCGTTTTCTTTGTCGTCACCTTGTCTGATAAGATTCCAGATTTTTTAGAAAAACTAATGCGACCTAGTTTACCTAACTGGTTTTAAGTTAGGCTTTAGAGTGAAACGGATACCTGTAATCTGTCGGTGCCACAAAATTCTCTTTGATGGTACGTGGAGAAATCCATCTGTACAGATTTAGTAGAGACCCTGCTTTATCATTGGTGCCTGAGCCTCTGGCTCCACCAAATGGTTGCTGCCCAACTACAGCTCCTGTCGGCTTATCATTGATGTAAAAGTTTCCTGCTGCATTTCTCAGTGCATAGCTCAACTGTTCTATGACATAACGATCCTTGGCAAAAATAGAGCCTGTAAGTGAGTAGGGCGAAGTACTGTCGACTATCGGAAGTAAGTCATCTCTATCTTTGTCTTCGTAGACGTAGATTGTAATGACAGGGCCGAAAATTTCTTCGCACATAGTAGTATACTTGGGGTCAGTGGTTACTATAACAGTGGGATCTACAAAGTAGCCTTTAGACTTGCTGGATTTTCCACCGATTAGGATTTTTGCAGCCTTATCTTTCTTTGCTTTCGCGATGTACTTTGTTATCTTATCAAAAGATTTTTCATCTATCACAGCATTGACAAAATTTCTAAAATCTTCTACTGGACCTACCTTTAGGGTCTTGATGTCTTTGAGGATAGATTTCTTTATTGTCGGCCATAAAGACGCTGGTATATAGGCTCTAGAGGCTGCAGAGCATTTCTGACCTTGATACTCGAAAGCCCCTCTGACTATGGCAGTGGAGACCTGAGCAGCATCAGCGGAAGGATCTACAAAGATGAAATCTTTCCCACCGGTCTCCCCTACTATTCTTGGATAGCTCTTATAGGTGGCTATGTTTTCTCCTATAGTTTTCCATAGATGCTGAAATACACCAGTACTTCCTGTGAAGTGTAAGCCTGCAAAGTCCGGATGGTCAAAGATTACCTTACCGGCCTTTGGGCCATCTACAAAAACCAAGTTTATAACACCATCGGGAAGCCCTGCTTCTCTGAATAATTCCATTACAAAGTGCGCAGAGTATATTTGTGAATCAGCACATTTCCATACCACTGTATTACCCAATAAGGCAGGTGTAGCAGGCAAGTTTCCAGCTATGGCTGTAAAATTGAATGGCGTAATTGCAAAGACAAAGCCTTCTAGTGGACGGTATTCCATTCTGTTCCAGATGCCTGGAGAGCTATCTGGTTGTTGAGTATAGATTTGAGTCATATACTCTACATTGAATCTTAAGAAATCTGCTAGTTCACAGACTGCATCTATCTCTGCTTGGTATACATTCTTGGATTGCGCCAGCATGGTGGAGGCATTCATTTTTGCTCTCCAGGGACCAGAAATAAGATCTGCCGCTTTTAGAAAAATAGCTGCTCGTTCTTGCCACGGAGTCCGAGCCCACTTTTCCTTAGCCTTTAATGCTGCCGAGACAGCTGACTTCACATGACTCGCTGAGCCTTTGCTATAAGTACCTAAAGTATGCTTGATATCATGTGGTGGATGCAGTTTTACTTTTGTTTTCGTATAGACATCCTTGCCAGCTATGACCATAGGAATATCAATCTTTTTTGCCCGCATTTTTTTCAATGTAGCTTTTACGGCGGCTCTTTCAGCACTGCCTGGGGCATAGGAAAGTACGGGTTCGTTTTTGGTTTCTGGAACTTTGTAGATAGCGTTTGACATGGCTGTGGTTATTTGTAATATTTGGATTTTAGGTCTTCGAAGACGATAGAAGGAACAAACTCGGATACGTCTCCTTTTCCATTAATAATTTCTCTTACTATGGTGCTACTTATATGACTGAGTTTTGGCTGAGCAATAAAAAAGACAGTTTCCAAACCATCACCAATGATGTTATTGAGTTGAGAAATTTCTTTTTCATAATCAAAATCTGAAGCATTCCTAAGTCCTCTAACAAGAAACTTAGCTTCCTTTTCTTTCGCAAAATTGACTGTCAGCCCAGTATAGGTGGCCACTTCCACATTGTCATAATTCGCAGCTATTTTATTCAGCCAATTTTGTCGTACTTCTAAAGGAAAAAGATATTTCTTCTTGGAATTTTGACCAATGGCAATGATTATCTTGTCGAATATGGGTGCAGATCTATCTATAAGGTCTACATGACCTGTAGTAATCGGATCAAAGGACCCTGGGAAGATGGCGACATTCATAAACTCATATTAATATTTGGCTAATATATGTACATT
>CAYNJK010000219.1:0-5771 GCA_964397575.1 uncultured Saprospiraceae bacterium | reverse complement strand
CATCTCCAAAGGTATACAGTTGCTCTAGTTCTGTCAGTTTGACTCCTGATTCTTCTAGCAATTCTCTGAACGCAGCTTCTTTGAGTCCTTCATCATCTTTTACAAAGCCACCTGGCAAAGACCATTGGGCTTTATACTTTCCATATTTCTGCTGGATAAGAAGTACATAGAGGCGGTTGTTTTCATAACCAAATACCACGGCATCTACAGCAATGCGAATGTTCTGCTTAAGTTTCATTTGCGTAAGATATACACATTTGTTTGGTAATTTAAGCTTTCGCTTTTGTTCAAGGCCAAAAGGTGCCATCACTTCGTCTCCTTCCCATAGGGGTAGAAAACAAAAAAAGAGGCTGACTCACTGAGCCAACCTCTTTATTATGTTCCCGTCCTATATAAAAAAACGAGGGGTTATTAATATTTACTAGTTTGTAAGTAGTAGTGTATTGGCAAAAATACCTTGATTTGTATGTAGAGAAATAAGGTAGATACCTTGATCTCTATTATCCAAAGTCAACTCAAAGTTCTGAAGACCTTTCGTCGCAAAAGTATTTGTCTTTTGTATAACTGCACCAGTAGGATCTGTTACTGTTAAGGTTACATCACTGTTTTCTGTAAACATATGCGTCATATATACAACACCATTAGATGGATTTGGATATAGCATTAGATTCTCGTTGCTTTCTATGTTTAGCTCAGATTCTTCTGCGTTTCTGAATCTCACATTTTCAATATTGAAATCGAAATCTCCATCAGCATTATCATCTGCAACAAATGCAATGTAAATCGTAGTTATCTTGGTCGGATCTAATTCCGCTCCTTCTGCATTACTAAAGAAGCTATAAGGAATATCTACTGAATTTGTAGATGTTTGTAAAGTATAGCTCAAGTGCTGATTAGGATCATTGTTGCCTTCTTCTAATAACGTCACTCGATAGACGCCTTCACGATTAGAATCAAAAGAAAGTGTATTGTATCCAGATAAATCTACAGCTAACCCGCCTGGCTTTAGTTGCTTGAATATAGATAGATAGTTATCTGTTGTACCACTTACCGAAAGTCCTCTTTCTACCAAATACTCATTTTCATTATCCTCTCTTTGGTCTGTAATGATATCGTAATTTGTTACAGTTGTCGCATGCTCCTCATATTCAAGTCCCCACGATCCGTCTGCCAGATAAAGCACGTCCTTCTGGTCCTCCTCTGTAACGATAGTGATTCCACCCTCAAATATATTACCATCAGCTATGTCCAACTTCACTGATATCTGTCCTGGCACTATTACAAGGTCCTCTCTGAACTCTTGTTCCACACCATCTACTTCTTTAGAATTATATGTTCCCGAAAAACTAACTGTCGTAGGCTCAGTAATCTTATTGTTAAGTGTTATATAGAATGCTCCTAATCTGTAATATGCACTCCTTGCAAATACTTGCGGTGCAGTAGGTGAAACTTTTGCAGGATGAAGCGTATGGCCATTTTTCTCTACAACGTTGTCCAAGATATATTGCACTGCTGCTATACTTTTCGCTCTTGAATTGGTCCATACCTGATAATTCAGAAAGTTAGGACTACTTTGGTACTCATCTACAGACCAATGGCTTGCCATGGTAAATTCTCCAAACGTATCGTATGCTAAAGAAAAAGATATTGCATGTTCTATAGAACCATCAGGTCTTCTGATAACACTTAAGATTGTTTCGTAACCATCTATGTTTACAACTTCTACTGCTGCCAATTCTGAGCCTTTAACTCTATCACAAATAACTTTGGTATGGTCATATATAACATCTGAAGTTTTGCTACCAAAAACAGACGCATACCTATTATCGTTAATAAAATAATCTCCAGCCCAAATTGCTTCTGCTGCTGTTATTCCCACCAAATCATTTGGTGAGGTTTCTATACGTTCGTCACCTGCGATGATTTGATTAGGTGCCAACTGGGCAATTATGCTATTGTCTCTAGTTACTACTGTTTGTGTTTCTTTGCCTAGGGCACGTTTGAAATTTCTCAATGCAATCTTACTTGCCAAGGCTCCATGACTTTCTAGGCCCCCATTTAATCCTGAACTAATAAATCCTGACTCGCAGACTATAGCTGCATCTCCTGTAGGATCGACTTCAAAGTTTTGTCTTGATCCAACTGTAGGCGAACTAGAAAAAGCACCTATCGGTTCCTCTGCAATAAAGAAATAATCTATAGTCCCATCCGTGTTTCTATTTTCTAATAGGTCGAAGCCGTCATGTTTTAATAGTGACCTGTCAAACTTAAAGTTCGCATTGGCTATATGAACAACATATGGAAAATATGGTACACTATTATTATTCTGAACACTAAAGCCGAAACCAAATTGTTGCATCTCTACGAAATTAAATGACAAATTGGCACATAATGGATCCGTTATAATTTCACAATTTATCTGTGTTGTTGCGTTGTAATTATTATTTGTACTTGGCGGTGTTCCATTGTATACAAACTGTGCAAACTGGTAAGGCTGCAGTGGTTTGTCAGGCGTTATAGTATGATGTAAGGTGCCATCTGCATTCAAAGATGATTCTATGCTAAGGCTGATACCATCTGCGTTTTTAAATTGTGAAGGCTCTAATTTGTATGTGGCATCTAGAATTTCAAGAGACCAATTAGATTCTTCTTGGTGGTTGTTGTTGACTCCTAAAGCGAAAAAGCTTTGGTTAACATTGTAATTGAGACTCAGGTGACTACAACTGTTTTGTACAATATCACAGTTTAACTGTGTATTTGCCTTGTAGTTGTTGTCTTGACTAGGTGGTAGCCCGTTATATACAAATTCTATATACTGATTTCCCTGTATTGTTGCATCCGGAGTAAGTAAATGATTTAAAGTTCCATCACGATTCTCAGTAGTTTCTATAGCAAGTGAGATACCTTCTTCATTTTTAAATTGCTCCCCATCTAGTTTGTAAGTGGTGTTAAGAATTTCCAGTGACCACTCGACCTCTTCTTGTTGGTTGTTAGTGATTCCTAAGGCGTAAAAGTTCTGGTTAACATTGTAATTGAGACTCAGGTGACTACAATCGCTTTGTGCATTGATGGAGTTGTTCGTGCCAAAAAATAAAACTCCAAAAAACATGGTTTTAACTAGTGAGAGCACAAAGAACTTATACATTCTCTTATTCATAAATTAATTGTTGACTTTTCTTAAATATTCTGTGCCAAATCTATGTCAATTAGTATTCCATCCTTAGCTGCCTTTAGAAAACTGGTATGAATCACCCGATTTTTGGTTCATAGTGCCCAATACTTTACAATCAGAAGAAGGGTGATATTAGGAAAATGTCAGTTTTCATAGGTCTTTCCAAAGACTGGTCTTCAACGAAATTTTAGGGAAAAGGCAATAAAAAGCACGGTTTTAAGTCCCGATAAATAAGTTTTACCTCTACAATTTTCTACCTTGTATAACAAGCAATTAATCATATGAAAATCTATTTGCTTCTACTTCTTTTTGCTTGTAATGCATTATACAGTCAAGGGTTTCAACTCGGCGAAACATACTCTGACTCTAATGGCTTTGTAGAATATACATATGGCAACCTGCCACTGATTATTTCGATTCCTCATGGTGGTGCATTGAGACCGACAGAAATTGCCGATAGGTCTTGCAGTGGTTGTATCCTTATTAGTGACAGCTTTACACAAGAGCTGGGCATTGCTGTCGTGGATGCGATCGTCAAGGAATCTGGCTGCTTTCCGCACCTGATAGTAAACAAGCTACATCGTTCTAAAATGGATGCCAATAGGGCTATTGCCGAGGCCGCCGATGGTGACTCTCTAGCTGAACTAGCTTGGATGGCTTACACAGATTTTATCTCGACAGCCACTGATACGCTTAATGCCTATCATGACCGAGGCCTGTTCTTAGACCTTCATGGGCATGCACATACCAAGCAACGTTTAGAACTTGGCTATCTACTCTCCAAGGAGGATTTACAACTGGACAACGAAGCATTGGACCAGCTAGAATTTGTAAGCAAATCTAGCATCAGAAATTTGGTAATGACTAATGAAGAGGGCCATCCTTTATCACAGTTGTTGAGAGGTGAGAGAAGTTTTGGAGAGCAATTGGTTTCAAGAGGGGTGCCAGCCGTTCCTTCCTTGTCCGATCCTTATCCTGAATCCAATGACGCCTACTTTACAGGTGGTTATAATACAGCACAGTATGGTTCTCGTACAGGAGGCACCATAGATGCGATACAGATAGAATGTAATCAAGATGTCCGATTTGACGCTGATAGGCGTAATGCTTTTGCCGAGACACTGGCAATCGCTATAAAGGAATTCCTAATTCTATATTATGGAGCGGATGTTGGGACTGTAAGTTGTTTTGTGCTTGACACAGAGGATGTATCACAGGAATCCTTCTCCATCTTCCCTAATCCTGCCAGGACACAATTTAATATTGATTCACCCAGCAGTTCCTATCGGGTAACCATACATGATTTTTTAGGTAAGTGCCTCAGGTCGTATCCTAAAAACGAATACAATTATGATATCTCAGATTTGCCTGCTGGGAATTATGTAGTTACGCTACTTGGAAATGACATCTACTTGTCAAAAAAGCTTAGTGTCGTAAGATAGGGTGATGGCATAAACTATACAAAGCACAATCTCAGCTATACAGTTCTCTTCTCATTTCTATTAATAGCATTTCTATAGCTTGTGCATTGGGTTCTTCTGGAAGCGAGGATGTCTCATAGGCAAGCTCTACTGCTTTCATTTTTTCGTTGGCCATCGCTATGAGCTCATCATATTCCCATTCGCCATTTCTGATTTTGAGCAGTTCTTCTCTGTTGTTGCGGTGAACATTTATTTGTCCATCGGCTAAAATCTCTTTTGCCATATCCAATAACCGGAATGTGTGCATCATGTTTTTGGAGTCATAATTCTTTCCATGTTGGATGTTGTTTTCATATCGATTTTCATTTCGATTGTCTACCCAATCCCAATATTCTTTGTAATCCTTGCAATATTTAATATATCCATCTTGATTAAACTGTAGGTAGGTATGAGGTTTTTCTCCCTTGGGTATACTGCTTAAGGATACTGTAGTAGCTGTTTGTTTTTTCATCACCCCCTTGTAGCCCATTAGACCTGATTGGTCATAGTACAAGCCATAGGTGTCTTTAAAGTGTGGAACATTTACAAGTCCTATTTTCTCTTGCACTTTATTTTCCTCTGACAGCCATTGGTTCAAACCAATAGATCCTTGCATGCGCAAGATGTAGCAGAAGTGCAAAACTGTTTTTTTGGTTTTTGCAATCGGGTTTACAATTTTCTTGTTTAGTCCCCTGGCTTTTCTTACTTGTGTAAAAGCATATCCTCCAAAAGTATCCTTACATTTTTTAGATAAGAATTGTCCTGTTTTCAGCTTTTCCATAATTGGATGCTTATAGAGTACTTTGTCGGCCGGAGTTTCCAGTAGTTCCAAAATGTTAGGGTTATTCTTGGATAATAACTCTAAGAATCTTCCTATTTCATAAAAGACGATATCATTAGTATCATTGGCAACCTGAGGTATATAATGAAATCCAAAGTATCTGTCTCTAGGCAGATAGAAAACACCTTTTATGTCTGTATCAGAACTAGGGATATCTAGATTATAAGCCTTACTCCCGGAAATGCATTCCAGGAGTATAAGCTTATTTTCTTGTAAATATTCTATGGATAATTTATGCTCCAATGATTTCTTTGAATTTATTATTAAGTATTTCCGTTGCCGGTAAATCATCCTTGTC
>CAYNJK010000218.1:0-5781 GCA_964397575.1 uncultured Saprospiraceae bacterium | reverse complement strand
GGTTATCTCTATCCTGTATAAGTCAGCAAAGTACTACTCAAGAACCTATAAGTTATAAGAATGTCATAGGCGGTTCCGTTTTCTTTAATACTGCCACAAACAATAGTCAGCCGGTCTTACAGCCGGGAATAACTTTTGTGTCTTCAGGTTTTCTCGGCTCTACGACCGTAACTGAGGTAAAAAACAAGGGGATCAATTTCTCACCTTATTATGGTAGAAAGTTGAGTGACAATTTCATGATAGGCGCATTAGGGTCCTATGCCAATTCTAATTCCAAGTCTTATGGTTTACTGCCCTTAGGAGTAGGTTCTACAATTACATTTACAGATGTGCTCTTAGCCGAAACCAATATCAGGACAATCAGTTATGGAGTCTTTGCAAGATACTATCTAGGCACAGAGCAGAAGTTGCAATTCTTTCTTGAACCCAGACTAACCAGAGTTACCTCCGAACGCGAATTTTTCAATCAGACGATCATCAATGAAGAACCTATGGATTCAGAATCTAAAGTAGATAGAAGGGTGATAGATTTAAGAATATTACCGGGAGTCAGGTACAGTATTTCTAATAGAATTAATCTATTAATCGGAGCTGGATTGCTTTCCTATCAACTAGGAACGGAAGAATTTAGGACTTCTGCTCCTAGTAATATTGATGTCATAATAGGCATACCTAACCCAAATACTCGTGAACAAGTAACAGCACGAGATGTTAATGACTTTACCTTAAGTCTACGGTCTACGAGCCTTTTCTTTAGCTTTGAATTAAAATTTTAACTCTGAAATATATTAATTATTCAACTTAACAAATGAAACTAATACATCTAACTCTTATTACTGTTGTGCTCATTCTCTTCTCTGGCGTACAGATAGAAGCGCAAAAAGACTCAAAATGGTCAGAGCTGGACAAAAGCCCTTTTGACATGGCTTACTATCCAGCTAAGGCAGCATGGAGAAATTATCTAAAAGGCGATGACAGAGAACTCAGCCCACGTATGCGTATCACCTACTCCAGACCTGGTGTGAAAGGCAGAACCGTCTTTGGAGACTTGGTGCCTTATGGCAAAGAATGGAGACTAGGAGCCAATGAGTCTACACAACTTACTGTCTATAACGCAGTAGAAATAAATGGCCAGACACTAAATAGAGGCAACTATAGTCTCTCTGCTACGCCTCAAGCTGACAAGTGGACCATACATATTTCTTCGCAGGTAAACACATGGGGTTCTGCAAATAGAGATTCTGAAAAGACCGTAACTTCTATAGACGTACCAACAGAAAAGCTGGATGCCTCTATAGAAAACTTAGCTATAGCCTTCCAAAGAGTAGATGACGAATCTGCACATTTGGTAATAGACTGGGAAAACACCAGAGTGAGACTGCCTATCGGCATGAACCCTGTACAGTTTGAGGAACTGGATGTCAGTCCTATGGATCAGGTGCACTACCCTTCCAATTCTGCTTTCCAGAACTATCTAAAGGAAGACGAACTGGCGACTGCTGATCCTAAAATCAAAGTCATCTATGGTCGTCCACAAAAGAAAGGAAGAAAGGTTTTCGGTGAGATGCTAGAGTATGGTAAAGTCTGGAGAGTGGGTGCCAATGAATCTACTGAGGTAACTTTCTTCCAAGATGTGACCATCAATGGAGAAAGACTAAGAAGAGGTACTTACAACCTATATGCAATGGTGAATGAAGGCTCATGGGACTTTATCTTTAATACGGACAGGCCAGCATGGGGACCGCCTAATAGAGATGAGTCAAAGGATGTCATGACTTATACTGCTAAGGTATCTATGGATACAGAAGACCTAGAAGTACTAAATATCATCTTTGAAGACAAGGGTGAAAATGCAGTAGATCTGGTTGTTGCTTGGGAAAAACACAGAGCAAGTATTCCTATTATGTTTAAATAAACATATAAGCTAAAAATAGAAAAGGGAGCTGCAATATAAAATCGCAACTCCCTTTTTTTATTTACACAGTCCATACTAGTCAGACTGTAATTTTCCTAATAGTCTCAGAAACTCTACGTACAACCAGACAATTGTAAAGAGCAGCCCCATTCCGAAAAACCATTCCATATGCTTAGGTGCAGCTGCTTGCTCACCTTTCTCGAAATTGTCAAAATCCAGTAGCAAATTCAATGCTGCAACGCCTATGATTACGACTGTAATCCCTATACCCAGTGGTGTACTATCATGAATAAATGGCACTTCAAATCCTACAAAACTCCCTATCCATGAAATAAGATAGGTAATCATAATAGCACCTACAGCCATGCTTACTCCCATTCTGAACTTAGCAGTAACTTTAATAAGCCCTGACTTGTAAATCATCAGCATAGCTATCAGAGTGGCTATCGTCAGACTCACTGCCTGAAAGATGATACCTCCAAACTGTGCTGCGTAGATCGCTGATACTGTTCCTACCGCCAAACCTTCCAACAAGGCAAAAACTGGTGCTGTCATTGGTGCCAGATGTGGCTTAAATGAAGTCAGCATCATAACACCTGCAGCTCCCAAAAAGCCTATAGGCATAAAGATCTGAATAGGATTCATATAGCTCCATAATGCTGTAATCATCAGCACACCAGACAAAACCAAGGTTTTATTGACTGCTCCTGAGGCTGTCATTGCTGTAGAATCGTCAAAAATTGGCGATCCGTTTCTTCTTTCTTCTATTGTTGCTGTCTTAACCTTAGCAAAGTTCTTTTCATTGAACATTGGGTTAGTAGACTTTCCGAATAATCTCATGTACAATTTTTAATTTCCATAATAAAGACATCAATATAACCACATAAGGTCAATTAATAGTTCTTTATTAACTTATAATTAGGGTTTTAGGGCTAGAAGTAAGGATTAGATCCAAAAAGTTAAGACTATAAGTTTTGTAGACTTTAGGGCAGAATCTTAGAGAATTTAGGGCTTAGCTTCCTGCCATCCTTGTTCTAGTTGTAAGGAAAGTTGAGCGACAATCCCCTTCATATCCTCATGAGCAGCTATATTGACAAATTCATGGGGATCGGCTGATCTATCGTACAGCTCTACATCCACCTTCTTTCCTCTCAGACCTTTCTTATGGTTCCATGTGTACCACTCGACATAGTGGTGGTTATAAGTATTTATGGAATAGCCCATATATCTTTTACCATCGGCAGATACCTTAGGTCTTCTATGAAATTGGCTAAAGGCTGCTGATTTCCAATCACGTTGTGGATCTTCCATCAATGGAACCATACTTGTTCCCTGCATATATGATGGTACCGCAACGCCTGCCAGCTCACATACTGTAGGAAATAAGTCCACAAGCTCCGTAATTGCTTCTGTTTTGACACCTTGATTTTGTTGGTCTGGAGTACGTATTATGATAGGTACTTTGAGATCTATATTATAATTTGTCATTTTCCCCCAGCTATTGTGATCTCCCAATTTATAACCATGATCGCCCCAGATGACGATTATAGTATTATCATATATACCTATGTCTTTCATATGCTGAACCAGCTCACCGATAAGAGCATCTATATAACTGACACTGGCATAGTAACCTTGACGCAAGGTTCTGATGGTATCCATACCAAACTGCTTGCCTTCTGTCGGATGTGCAATGTGTCTAAAACCATCGTAGTGCCTAAGCTCATACATACTATTCATCGTATACAAGGGAGCCTTTGCCGTCAAGTCTGCATTAGGTGCAAGTGGAATCGTCTCAGGATCATACAGTTCCCAATATTTCTTAGGTGCAGTAAAGGGAAGATGGGGTCTGAAATAGCCCAAGCCCATATAGAATGGTTGATCCATTTTTGCTATTCTAGTCAGAGTTTGCATGGTCAGTTTATTCAGCGCGCCATCGTAATACATGGTATCATGAACGTCTGCTGCTTCCCAAGCTGGCCCTGTATTCCATCCATCAGCATATCTGACAGGTCGTAGCTTCAGCAACGAATCTCTCTTTATGGCTTGTGACTCATGTACTGCGGGGTCTATATAAAATGTTTCCCCATCCCGGCCTAGCCACTCTTTTTTCTTGTATTGTGCAGGTCTCAGATCTGGTTCATCCCATGAAATAGAATCGGGCATATAGTTATGGAAAATTTTACCGAGATTGACCGTGTAATATCCATTCTTAGAAAAGTGCTGAGGCATCGTTACAGCTGCTGGATTTATTTCTCTGAATTTATCACCTAAATGCCATACCCGTGTAGAATCTGGTCGCACCCCTGTCATAAGACTCGCACGTGAAGGTGCACAGACTGCAGACTGACTAAATGCTTCCATAAAGGTAATACCCTCAGAAGCTATCTTATCTATATTTGGAGAATGGACAATCTCGTCACCATATACTCCTAGTGAAGGTCGAAGATCATCGATGGAGATAAATAAGACATTAGGTTTGACTTGAGACTTTTGAGTAGAGTCACAAGACATGAACATGATAATAAATAAAGCACAAAAAATTGCGCCAGCTGTCTTAGTGAAAGAAGGAGTCTTAGAGATCATCATTTGTTGGTAAGGTTAGCAGACTCCAAAGTACAAAACCCGTCGCTCTTTTAAATATTAGTAAGGAAATCTACAATGAAAAAATAAAAAAAAGACCTACCAAGTTGCGGCAGGTCTCTTCAGTCTATAAAAGAACTGATCAACATTAATCTTAGCCTTATCTAACAATAATCATTTTATTTGAAGCATTGAATAGTTCGCTGGACAGTTGGTAGTAGACGACTGAGGCGCCTTCAAACTGGTCAGCAGAAACCTTGTAACTGTGCTCCCCTTCATCTAACTCATCTAGTATGCTATATATCTTCGTTCCATCTGGGCCATAGAAAGACAAGGTTATATCTTGTTTCTCTGGTAAGTAAAACTTGATTTCCGTTACCTCCTTAAATGGATTTGGCTCATTTTGATATAGGATAAACTGAGATTTTCCATTGTCATTATAAAGCGATAAAGAAGGTACTTTTGTATGTAGTTGTTCTCCTAAATACATCTCTGCCTTAGGCAAATCTTTCATAAGTGACAACTTAAACTTGCTGGCATTATAATCCTTTACACTTAGATAGAAAATAGGTATGCTTATATCCGACACGGCACCTTGCTCTGAGTTCCAACTGAAAGCGACCCTTGTATGATCAGTAATAACATAATTCTCTGTCTCAAGGTCAACAGACCCTGGCAGCACATCTACCAATTCTGCACCGTCTAACTGTAATGCAAATTGGAAACCATATATCAATCCTGCCTCATTAGAGAAAACAGGAATCAAAGTTGTATGTTCTGTACTTCTAGATTCCAATGAGTAGTAAAGCTTATAGGATGATCTGGCATTTACAGGTCTGGAAGACAGTTGTATCGACTCATCGACGTCACCTATCTTCACTCCAATAAAATCGTTGTCCATTTCCGTCATAGAATTCTGTGCAACAGTTATAGACTCATTAAAAGGGAACGGACTAAGCGTATCAGCAAATACAAAATCAGCTTCTACAAATCTCCAAGAAGTATTGTTATGGAATGAACTCAGTTGTCCTAACAACATCTGTCTAAGTTCCACAAGGTCTTGGCCATTAACTCTATTGTCCTTGCTTATGTCAGCAGCTATTATCTTATATGGTGACGACAATGGTGCAAGACCTAAAATATGTCGTTGCATAAAAATCAAATCTCTGGTAGAAACACCATTAAGGTGATCTACATCCTTAAATGGAGCCACCTGATATTCTGGACCAAAAGACACTTGATCAAAATAGAAATTCCCCAACGTATCAGTAAGCACCATTTCT
>CAYNJK010000217.1:0-5790 GCA_964397575.1 uncultured Saprospiraceae bacterium | reverse complement strand
GCCTACGGCACTCACGATATTCCCAAATTGGGAATATCGTGAGTGCTAGATATCAGATTCTAAGTGATCAGATATCAGACTAAATAGTTATCCTTTAAATGAAAGAAAACCCACTTCGAATAAAGTCATAACTTGCTTTGCTGATTGTGAAGCTTAGTAAACGATTAGTTGAAGAGAAGGAATTTGTACTCAGTAGACAGATTCTTCGCTCGGGGACCAATCCGGGGGCAATGGTTAGTAGTTAATAGTTCATAGTTTTTTAACTAATAGTTTTAACCTTTTCTATATGAAAGAAAGTCCTCTTCGAATTAAATCTTACGAAATGGCTAAGTTCATAGTTGCAACCTATAAGTATTTGGTTATTGAGAAAAAGGAGTTTGTAATGAGTAAGCAACTGCTAAGGTCAGGCACAAATCCAGGGGCTATGGTCAGAGAAGCACATAGCGCAGAAAGTAGAGCTGACTTTAATCATAAATTGAAGATTGCTCAGAAAGAAACTAACGAAACTTTATATTGGCTAGAGCTATTAAAGGATACTGGCTATCTTGAAGAAAACAAATTTAGAAAGGTGTATGACATGAGCAGTGAAGTAATTAGGTTGCTGGTAAGCTCAATCAAGACTCTAAAGAGTAATTCATAACTATTAGTTATTAACTAAAAAAACTATTAACTAATTCATGGGAATAATAAAACACAACTGGAACCTCCCCTTCAACATCATCCGCTGCTCTCACGTACACTGTACCGTCAAGGATTTAGATGAATCGCGAAGATTCTATGTGGATATCATGGGAATGATAGAGACAGAAAGAACGAAGGATACTTTGTATCTCAGATGTCTGGAGGAGAAGAATCATCACTCCTATGTTCTGACACAAGGAGAGAAATCTGAAGTGCTAGCACTTGGTTTTAAGGTCGCTTTTGATAAGGACTTAGATTTATTGCATAAGCATTTTTCTGATTTAAAGTTATCAGCAGAGTGGGTGACTCGACATGGTGAAGAAAGGACCTTGGCGGTCAAGACACCGATGGGAATGCCTGTAGAGTTTCATGCAAGGCAAACGAGAGTACCTACTATGATGAGAGAATTTAGTAAGTACAGGGGATTGTCTCCTTTGCGATTTGATCATATAAATTGCTTCACACCTAACTGCCAGAGTACTTATGAATTTTTCGTTCAGGAATTAGGATTTCGCCTTACTGAATATACGTTAACTGAGAAGGGAGATATGTGGGCAGCCTGGACACATAGAAAAGGGAATGTACACGATATGGCTATGACGAATGGCAAAGGACCTCGTCTGCATCATACTGGAATCTGGACTGCTGGTGTAAATAATATAATTCATTTGCTAGATGTGATGGCTAGTGAAGGCTACGTAGAAAATATAGAAAGAGGACCTGGTCGACATGGTATTTCTAATGCTTTCTTTTTGTACATATTAGATCCGGATGGACATAGATTAGAACCATTCACTTGTGATTATTTGACAGTGGATCCGGATTGGGAACCACTAGGATGGGACTTAAGAGATCCTAAGAGACAAACTTTATGGGGAGCCCCTGCGCCAAAGTCTTGGTTTGAACATGGGTCGACTTTTAAAGGCTTGGAAGTCAGAGAGTCAGATATAGAGTCTAATCCTATTATTTCGAATTACGAAGATCATACATAGCTAATAGTTTTTTAGTTAAAGCTAATAGTGTTACTACTAGCAAAAACTATTAACTAATTAACTAACACTATTAACTAATTTAAATGCCACACATAAAACTAGAATGCACCTCCAATTTGAAAATGGATTTCCAAGGGTTCTTTGCAGAATTAGCTGATGAACTGGTAAAGACTGGTCATGCTTCTCAGATGGGTATCAAGTGCCGCAAAGTCGTTTCAGATGAATATTATATTATCGATGGGGATCAAGATTATAAAATGGCAAACCTGCTTTTCAGACTGAGAGAAGGTCGATCTAAAGAGACCTTAGAAACATTTTCTTTGATAGGAATGAATATGATGAAGAAATACCTTAAGGAGGATGTCATAAATAAAAAGGTAATCCTTTCCACTGAAATTAAGGAGCTTATTAAAGGACAAGATTTTACTTTTAATTCAGTGAGATAGCTGCCATATTGAACTAATAAAAAAACAACATGAAATTTTCTACTTACAAAATAAAAAAGACGGGGAGAGTAACCTATGGCTCCGTTATAGAAGCAAAATCAGGCATTAAGTTTACAGATGTAGGCTTAGAATATGGGAGTGACCTACGCAGATGGATCGAAATGGACCAGATGGACATACTGCAGGATATAGCAGCGAAGCTTAAATCTTCTTATTCAGAAAAAGAAATAGAATACCTGGTGCCAATCCAGTCTGGAGAAAAGATAGTCTGTATCGGTGTCAACTATGCTAAGCGTAATGCTGAGTATAAAGATGGTTCTGAAGCACCGAAGTTTCCAAGTGTATTTCTGAGATATTTAGACTCTTTCGTAGGGCATGGTCAGAATGTTGTAAGGCCACCAGAATCTGATAAACTAGATTACGAAGGAGAGATTGTCATTGTCATAGGCAAAGGAGGCAGAAGAATTCCGCGCAGTGAAGCTTTGTCTCATATTGCTGGACTTACTCTTATGAATGAAGGGACATTGCGAGATTGGGTCCGCCATGCAAAGTTTAATGTGACCCAAGGTAAGAACTTCGACAAGTCAGGCGTCATTGGTCCTTGGATGATGACCGCTGATGATTTCGATGGCTATGATAATCTACCTATACAGACACGAGTCAATGGCCAACTAAGACAGAATGATAATACCTCCAATCTCATGTTTCCCTTCGATTATATCATTTCTTATCTGAGTTCGTTTATGACATTAAAACCAGGTGATATGATTTCTACGGGCACACCTAATGGTGCTGGTGCTAGATTTACGCCTCCCAGATATCTTAAGCCTGGAGACAAAGTAGAAGTTAAGGCAGCCGGTGTAGGAATCTTACGAAATGGTGTAGAGGACGAAAATATTTAGTAGTAATTCCTTTGATTCTAAGAGCAGTAACCAGGTTTCTCGGTAGCTACTTATTGCCTAGCTTAAGTTTTCTATTTCTGTTATACACTTATGTGTAGGTGAATAAACCAGTAATAATGATGAACCTTGTAAATAGAAACTGCAAAAACTTCTCTGACAGTAGCCTATAGCTGCTCTGATATTGTAAGTTAATTTCTTAACTTGTCAATCAGATGTCAGGATCTAATCTTAAAAATATAAATCGCATATTCTATGGATTGCTCATCATTATGATGATATCCTCCTTTCTTTATCTATTTATGAGTAGAGAGTCAGTAAAGGTATTAGCACCGCCTGTTCTGAAAAAAACAAAAGATGGAATTAGTATTCCCTATGAGATGAAAAGCGAATTGCACTTAGTAGTCCTTGGGGTGGCTCAAGACGCAGGCTATCCACAAGCTGATTGCAAAAAATCTTGTTGTAAAGCAGTATGGCAGAATAAGTCCAAGCGTAAGATGGTCTCCTGTCTAGGCGTAAGAGACCCATCAACTCAAAAAGTATATCTCTTCGATGCTACTCCAGATCTCAAAGATCAAATGCAATTATTGAAGTATGCATCTAGCAGTGAGTATAGTTTAGCAGGTATGTTTCTGACGCATGCTCATATGGGCCATTATACAGGCCTCCTTCACCTGGGACGAGAATCTGTCAATGCCGATAAGGTGCCCACCTATACAATGCCTAGAATGAGCCAATTTCTAAGTAACAATGGCCCCTGGGATAATCTTGTAAAATTTAATAATATAGAGCTAAACCCATTGACACCAAATGAGCCAATACAATTGTCAGAGCAACTAGCCGTGACAGCTCTAGAAGTACCCCATCGCGATGAGTACTCTGAAACTGTTGGTTTTGTAATTCAAGGTCCGAATAAAAAAGTTTTATTTATCCCAGATATCGATAAGTGGACCAAGTGGTCAGTAAATATCAATGAACTAATTGCAGAAGTAGACTATGCATTTCTGGATGGCACCTTCTATCGGAATGGAGAAATATGGGGTAGAGATATGAGTGAGATTCCACATCCTTTTATTTCAGAGAGCATGGAAAGATTTAAAGACTTACCTGCATCAGAAAAAAAGAAGATTCATTTTATTCATCTGAACCACACCAATCCCTTGTTAGATATTAACTCTGAGGAATACCAAGACTTTAGTAAAAGTGACTTTAGACTAGCAAGGGAAGGTCAAGTAATAATCTTATAAGGAGTGATGAAAGAAGAGAACAGAGAACGCCAACTAGCAAAGGAATTTACCCTACATACAAACAGAAGCATCTTTCTGACAGGCAAGGCGGGTACTGGTAAGACTACACTGCTTAAAGAGATTCTAGAAGAGACTGATAAAAACTATCTCATAGCTGCTCCTACTGGTGTGGCCGCAATAAATGCAGGTGGTATTACTTTGCATTCTCTTTTTCTTTTTCCCTTGCAAGCATTTATTCCCGGTCAAAACCCTGCACTAAATCCTGACACCTTTTGTACTTATGCCGCGCTTGCAGGTCACCAAAAGTTTAATCGATCTAAACTAGATATCTTTCTCGAACTAGAACTGCTAGTCATAGATGAGATCAGTATGGTCCGTGTAGACTTGATGGATGCCATAGATGTTACCTTAAGAAGGGTTAGGAAGAATCAGCAGCCCTTTGGTGGGGTGCAATTATTGGTTATAGGAGATTTGTACCAGTTGTCACCTGTAGTAAGACCTGACGTCCAACAGGGTTTGATGCAATATTATTCTAGCCCTTATTTCTTTGATGCTAAGTCATGGCAAAAAGTTGCTGCATTGACAATAGAACTGAAGAAAGTATACAGACAAGAAGATCAGGATTTTATAGATATTCTCAATAGTGTAAGAAATGGCGACAAGGATAAAGCAGTCCTCGCCAAATTAAATACGAGGTATGGCGATGAGGACTATGATGCTGATAATGTCATCACCTTGACAACACATAATAGACAAGCTGATGCAATCAACGAAGAAGCACTGGCAAATCTACCTTCTGACTATATCAATCTGGAAGCCACTATTAGTGGAAAATTTTCTGAAAGTGCTTACCCGACTCCTGAAATTATAAATCTTAAGAAAGGCGCTCAGGTAATGTTCATCAGGAATCATCCAGAAGGATTGTATTATAATGGGAAGCTTGGAACCATCACCCACATCAGTGATACTGTCATAAAAGTCAAAGGACTAGATGATAACACAACTATACTTGTGGATCAAGTAGAATGGAAAAATGTCCGTTACGAACTAGATGAGGAAACGGATAAGATTATACCTAACGATGTAGGTAGTTTTCAGCAGTATCCATTGAGGCTAGCCTGGGCTGTGACTGTACATAAGAGCCAAGGACTGACGTTTGATAAATTGGTTGTAGATCTTGCAAAAACTTTTGCTGCAGGACAGCTATATGTGGCGCTAAGTAGATGCCGTTCCTTAGAAGGCTTAAAACTATTGTCAGAAATAAAGGCTGAAAATGTTATTACGGAACAGCGCATCGTTTCTTATTACACTGCAGCAGCCGATCTTGCTAATGTAGATAAAGAATTACAGGAAGCTAAGGAGAGTTATGAACGATACCTGTTGCTAAAAACATTCAGTCTTGAGAAACTCTCTGTCAATGTCGATCAATGGCAAGAAGTCCTCAAGGAGAAAGATGTAGTAGGGAAGGGGAATATACAGCAATTGATAAATGAGATCAATTCCGAAATCGCAAGGCTAGACGGGG
>CAYNJK010000216.1:0-5810 GCA_964397575.1 uncultured Saprospiraceae bacterium | reverse complement strand
TATAAGGATGTGGTGAAGGCGGTCAGCTATATTAACTGTCATTGGAAAATCCATTCAATGGGGTACGATAATCCGACTTTTACAATGATAGATGCTAGGCTTCAAACCAATGAAAAAATTTCTCAGAGATGGAATGAGAAATTAGAGTCTTCTGCTTTTATTTTGTCCTCCGAAGACTTGTATCAGAAATTGGGAATAGAGTAAGGTTACAAGAGGAACAAAAAAAGTCAGCTAAGAATAGCTACAATATAATTGATGTAATAGCGTCACTGTTCTTAATCTTAGCCGTGATAGGAGTGATGGTCTTTTTTGCTGATTCAGCCTTTATTAAAAATAATTTGAAAAATTAGATCTATGGCTAAGATAGGAAAAATGCCTACTTATAAAACAATCGATGATTATATCTCCGCGCAGTCGGCAGACGTTCAAAGTCTTTTGTCGGAATTTAGAGCTATCATAATGGAGGCTGTGCCTGAAGCAGAAGAAATGCAGAATTATAAAGTGCCAAGTTTTACCTTGGTGCCAAATGGCAAACGAGAACATCAGATAATGGTTGCAGCTTATAAAAACTTTGTCAGCTTTTATCCCTTCCCGAGTACAGTAGAAAAGTTTAAAGAGAAATTAACTGGTTATAAATTAGGTAAAGGCTCCATCCAATTTCCTCTGGGAAGCGACTTGCCAAAGGAACTTATAATTAAGATGGTCAGATTTCGTAAAAAAGAGATTTTGAAAGAAAAGTCAAGTTAGTGTAATCTGAATTTTTGTTTCTCTTATATTCACCCCATGAATTCAGGTCTATCTCCAAGTATTTTACTAACAGTTGTAGCTGGTTATTTTTTACTTCTTTTCTTGCTCTCCCAGCTTACGAGTAGGGGAGCCGACACAAAAACCTTCTTCACTGCTGACAAATCATCACCTTGGTACCTAGTTGCTTTCGGAATGATAGGCGCAACTTTATCAGGTGTCACTTTTATATCTGTACCTGGTTGGGTGGCAGACAGCCAGTTTTCTTATATGCAGATGGTCTTTGGATACCTGTTGGGTTATCTTGTTATTGCAACGGTTTTGATGCCCATGTATTATAGGCTCAATCTTACCTCTATCTATAGCTATTTGGATGATAGACTTGGGAAAGCATCTTATAAGACTGGGGCGGGCTTCTTTATCTTATCCAGAACTATACAAGCTTCCTTCAGATTATATCTGGTTGCAATAGTGTTGCAGACCTTTGTGATGGATGCCTATAATATACCTTTCTTTATCACAGTTGTACTTCCTATCCTGCTGATATGGCTGTACACTTTCAGAGGTGGAATTAAGACCATCGTTTGGACAGATGCCTTGCAAACTACTTGCATGCTTATCGCCGTCATTATGACGATTGTTGCTATTGCAAGTAGTATGAATTTGTCTTTGGGCAATGTTGTCATGGAAATAAAGGAGAGTCAGTACTCTAGTATTTTCAACTTTGAAGGTGGATGGTCAGATCCAAAGAACTTTTTTAAGCAATTTCTGTCTGGAGCTTTAATAGCAATAGTAATGACTGGTTTGGATCAGGATATGATGCAGAAGAACCTGACCTGTAGAAATATAGGAGATGCACAGAAAAATATGTTTTGGTTCAGTATTGTGTTGGTGTTTGCAAATATCATTTTCTTATCTCTGGGCGCACTATTATATATGTATGCTTCACAGAATGGAATAGCGATACCTGAGAAAGGAGATTTATTATATCCTACTATTGCATTAAATCACCTTTCCCCATTCGTCGGAATTTTATTTGTTCTTGGACTGATAGCTGCTGCCTATTCTAGTGCAGATTCTGCTCTGACCTCACTCACTACATCTTTCTGTGTAGACTTTTTAGGATTTGAAGAGAAGGAAAGGAAGGAGTCAGAAAAGAGAAAGACTCGATTAGTTGTACATCTTATGTTTTCTATTCTCTTGCTTTTTGTAATCGTTGTTTTTTATCAGATAAATGATGATGCAGTCATCCATCAGATTTTTAGAGTAGCTTCTTATACCTATGGCCCCTTATTAGGCTTGTACACTTTTGGTTTCTTTACTAAGCTTAGAGTGAAAGACAAATGGGTCCCTGCTGTCTGTCTTCTTTCACCAGTGCTTACCTATAGAATAAATGCTAATTCTGAGGCATGGTTAGGTGGCTACAAGTTTGGATATGAATTATTACTGATGAATGGTATACTGACCTTTATTGGACTGTTATTGGTAAGTAGAACTAAGCAGAGCGCTTAGAAAAACAAAAGGATCACCTTCCGAGAAGATGATCCTTAAGTAAATACTGAAAAAATGTCATGTATAAGAGAATCACAGATAGAATGATTCGATTACGTTTTTTCAAATATAGAATTTAACAATCCTTTAAGTATGACAGCCTCTTAACATTTGGGTATTGGAATTGTCTGCTACTTTCCCATCTGTGTATTCTCTGCTAAAGCTACCTTTGCATCATGGAAAAAACGACCGAAAAAGATTCTCTATATAGACATCTTGATAAGATGTCTACTCTGGAGCTTATCAGTTCTATCAATAAAGAAGACCAAACTGTTCCACAAATTATACAGACAATTTTGCCTAGTATAGAACGCTTAGTAGATGCTGTCCATACACAGATGGCTTCGGGTGGGCGCCTTTTCTATCTGGGAGCTGGGACCAGTGGGCGACTGGGCATAGTAGATGCTTCCGAATGCCCACCTACCTTTGGTGTGCCGCATGAGTGGGTCATAGGTCTTATTTCGGGAGGTGATGGAGCAATCAGAAAAGCCGTAGAGTTTGCTGAAGACGATGCGACACAAGCATTCTTGGATCTGCAAGAGTATGGTGTCAATGAAAATGATTTTGTAGTAGGCATAGCAGCCTCAGGAACTACGCCTTATGTAATAGGCGGACTACAGAAATGCAGAGACGCAGGAATTGGTACTGGCTGCATAGTTTGTAATGCGGATTCTCCTATAGAAACCTTATCTGATTATCCCGTCGTCTGTGTGGTAGGACCAGAATTCGTTACAGGCAGTACACGTATGAAAGCTGGAACTGCTCAGAAACTCATCCTCAATATGCTGACAACCTCTGTTATGATAAAGTTGGGTAGGGTAGTAGATAACAAAATGGTGGATATGCAATTGTCCAATAACAAATTGGTAGATAGAGGGACTAAGCTGATAATGAAAAATTCAAACTTGGATTATAAGTCGGCTGAAGCATTGCTGTTGGATTCCGGCTCTGTGCGGAAAGCACTTTCTCAGCTCAAAGATGGCGACAAGCTCTCCTAATGGAAGCTCTGATCTTCTCCTTTATTTTGTTCTAACCAGGCTTGCTCAGCCTGCCATTCTGCGTAGACACGTTTTTCATCTCTAGTCATATCGAAAGTGTCACTGGAAAAATATGCTCTCTTATCAGCATACTCGTTGGCCCAAGGATTAGCTTTTTCTTCATCTGCTTCTATGATACCTTTTAATAAGAACGCTACAAGAATGCCGGTTATACCACCCATTAGATGGCTTTCCCATGATATTCCTTCTTGGAACGGAATGATCCCTTGTAGATACCCACTGTATAAAATGGTAACGATGAGGGCGAGCACGATTGATTTTATGTTCCTCCTGAAAATGCCACTCCAGAAAATGAAGGACACCAGACCATATACGACTCCTGAGGCACCGATGTGGTATACTGAACGACCAAACAGCCATACAGCAACACCGGTAATAATATAGATAAAAGCAAAGCTTGCCCAAGCTACCCGCTTATAGAAGAAATGAATAATGGTAGTAGTGACAAAAAAAGGAGCAGAATTAGAGAACAGATGTTCCCAACTCCCATGTATAAGAGGTGCTGTTATGATGCCTTTAAGTCCATCCAGCTCCCTAGGAAAAATACCCCAATGCCCTAGCTTCTGTCCAGTAAGGTAATTGATAGTATGAATAACCCATAAAATGGTAATCAGCGTAAGACTAAATTTTAACGCTGATATGAAGAGTTCATTGGATTTGTCCCTGGAGTCTATAGCTATTATTTATAGCGTCTCTGGATGAGCTTGACAAAGGTTCTGGCCTTTTTCTGCTTTTCAGGTGTATCCCAGTCATACTTACTAGCTGCACTTTTCATAAGGACGGCTTTCGCTTCATCATAATTAGAAAGACCGTTTAGGGCCAGCATTAGATTGTTGAATTCATCAGAGTTACCACCAAATAGCTCATTAACTGTAAATATCTTTTCGTTTATACCCATTGCTCGAGTCAAATCTGATATCGGCGACTGGCTCAGTTTGTCTGAAAGTTCATTGACTGGATTCAGCTCGAATAATTCTTGCATAGCTGGGGTAAATCCGCCCAAGGCAGCTGGTGCTGCTTCTTTACTATCTGAAGCTGAAGAGGCCATAGTTGCAGGCTGTGGTTGTGCAGGAGCTTCTTCTTCTACTTGTACTTCAGGTTTTACTACTGGAGCTTCAGTAATTGCAGCTTGCTCTGCAAGCTGTTTTTCTCTTTCTTTTCTAAGTCTCTTCTCTTCTTTCTTCTGCTTCTTTAGATCCTTTGCTATCTGGTCGTCTATGGTATCTTCAGAGAGTGATTCATATAGCTCTTTGGCATAGGCTCTGAGAAGGTCCTTCTCTGTAGCGCTGGCGTCACCTATGTCATTTATAATCTCATAGAGCCTGTTAATCTTTTTAAGTGCTTTAGCTGTTTTATCCAAGTTCATATTATCCTTTTCCTTTTCTTTGCAATTATAATTCCTAAATTGGTCGGGTACTTCAGGGAATACCCTTCATTAACTACTTTTTATCATTTTTTAGTTTCTTTTAAGGATGTTTTTAGAGCCTAATTTCAGAGGTCAGCGCAGTGGGTGGATAGAAGTAATCTGTGGCTCTATGTTTTCAGGAAAGACCGAGGAACTCATAAGACGCCTCAATAGAGCGAAAATTGCCAACCAGCGCATTCAAATTTTCAAACCCATCAAGGATGATAGGTATGACGAAAAAGCAGTGGTCTCCCATAATGCGAATGTTATAGATTCTATCCCTGTCGCTTCTAGCCTTGATTTCTATGATCATCTTCAGGATGTCAATGTCGTAGGCGTAGACGAAGCCCAGTTTTTCGATGAGAAACTGACCGAAGTGTGCCAAAAAATGGCAGTAAAAGGCATACGAGTCATTGTAGCAGGTCTGGACATGGATTTTCGTGGCAAACCTTTTGGACCCATTCCTGCGCTACTGGCTGTAGCGGAGTATATCACTAAGGTTCACGCCATCTGTCCACATTGTGGCAGCCTTGCAACCCATTCCTATAGATTGTCAGAAGAAAAGGAAACTGTTGTGCTAGGGGAGAAAGACAAGTATGAACCACGATGCAGAATCTGCTATGAGATGGGTCATATACTGGATTTTAGAAGATAAAGTCCTTCTCGAGGGCTGTCTGTGTTAATTCTAAACATATCTTGATAACTTCTTATATGTCTGTTTCACTCTCAAGACTAAAAAACATACATTCGCCAGCACTTTAAGCAGACATAACAAATGGCAACTAAGAAGATAAAGTCGGCACTCATTTCCGTGTATGACAAAGGAGGACTAGATAATATTATAGCATCCCTAAAAAAGTCCAAAATCAAAATCTATTCTACAGGAGGAACTTACAGACACCTGGAAGAACATGGACTAAAGCCCAAGAAGGTTGAGGATCTGACTTCTTATCCTTCCATTCTTGATGGCAGAGTAAAAACATTGCACCCTAAGATATTTGGAGGCATCTTAGCTAGAAGAGAGGAAGAGCACCTCAGTCAACTAGCTAATT
>CAYNJK010000215.1:0-5886 GCA_964397575.1 uncultured Saprospiraceae bacterium | reverse complement strand
TGATTTGTTAGCATGGCCACTTTTCTTACCCCCGGCGTACCGCCAGTATATTGATGCACAATCACAGATTCAGGATTATTTTCAAATGGTGTTATTTCAAATCCTTTCCCTTGCTTTATGGCATCCTTCATGGTCACCACATTTGGTAATTTGTATTTAGGTACCTTCCTCTTAAGTGTTCTAATCGCAAAATTGATAAAGGTGCCCTTCATCGAACCTAACATTTCACCGACACTAGTCAAGATGATCGTTTTTATTTTGGTCTTACTCAATATCTTCTCCAGGTTGTAAGCAAAATTCTCTACGATTACTATAGCCTTCACCTCACTATCATTGAACTGATGTTCCATTTCCCTTGGTGTATACAGTGGATTAGTATTTACCACTATAAGACCTGCTTTCAAAGCCCCAAATAGTGCTATAGGGTACTGCAAGATGTTTGGCATCATGATGGCTATTCTATCTCCAGGTTCTAGACCCCTGCTTTGTAAATATGCGGCCATGTGAGTACTCTTGATGTCTAGGTCTTG
The DNA here is from genome assembly GCA_964397575.1 of uncultured Saprospiraceae bacterium. GTDB lineage: Bacteria > Bacteroidota > Bacteroidia > Chitinophagales > Saprospiraceae > RFSX01. The sequence goes on along the minus strand of CAYNJK010000215.1, from coordinate 5,356 downwards.
GAACGTAAGATCTACTCCCATAAGTGAAAAAGCAGCTTTCTTGCCATGCTTTTTACATACTTCATCTATGTAAGATACAATTGTTGGATAGGTATTTTCATCTATGTTTGCTGGACATCCTTTAGGATAATTCTTCAGCCAAGGTCTTCCTGTATTCATCTTTTAATAAAATTCTTTGAATCCAAAATAATATAAAATGAACAAGTTTGGTCGCCAAAGCCAGCTATTTCCTTATTCAGTATAATTTTATACCTTTGCGCTCCTTATTTTTTAACCACTGTTATCTGCAAGGGATAACATACAAACCTGCATTCTTATGGCATTAGATGAGAATCCTGTAAACAAAGAGACTATAGTCGAATCTTCTGGAGAAGAGCTAAAAGCAACACTTAAAAAGGAAGATGACGGACCAGAACAAATAGAAATTGAAGTCGAAGACGAAAATTCTAGGCTGGCATCCACTCCTCACGACGATTTTGATTGGTCTATCAGTAACAAACAGACCTTAAATTACACAGAAGAAGAAATTGCTAACTATCTAAAGGACTATGAACAGTCTCTGAATAGTATTTCGCAGTATGAACTAGTAGAAGCAACCGTGTCATCTATCAATGATGGTAACGTACTTCTAGATATTAATTACAAGTCTGATGGACTTATCTCTCTGACAGAATTCAGAGATACACCAGACATGAAACCAGGAGACAAAGTTCTGGTATACATTGAGGCAAAGGAAGATGATAGAGGACAATTACAGTTGTCTAGAAGAAAGGCGAAGCTGATTAAAGCATGGGATAACATTGTAGACTCTTATGAAAACGGAACAATTCTTAAAGGAACCGTCATCAGCAAAACCAAAGGTGGACTTATCGTCGACATGGGTGGATTGGAAACATTCCTTCCAGGTTCTCAGATAGATATTAAGCCAATTATCGACTATGATTCTTATTTGGGTAAAACCATGGAATTCAAAGTTGTTAAGATTAATGAGGTTATCAAAAATGCTGTTGTTTCTCACAAAGCGCTTATCGAAAGTGATTTGGCTGAACAAAGAGAAGCAATCATTGGTGGTCTTGAAAAAGGTCAGGTACTAGAAGGCCTTGTCAAAAATATCACAGATTTCGGAGCCTTTATGGATCTGGGTGGTGTAGACGGACTACTATATATAACTGACATTTCATGGGGTAGAATCAATCACCCATCAGAAGTACTAGAGTTAAACCAGAAACTAAATGTTGTTGTACTCGATTTTGACGAAGACAAGAAGAGAATTTCTCTTGGCTTGAAACAACTTCAGCCGCATCCATGGGAGGTTCTTGGAGCAGAAGTTGTAGAAGGATCTGCTGTTAAAGGTAAGATTGTCAATATCGAAGACTATGGTGCATTCTTAGAAATCATCCCAGGTGTTGAAGGTCTAATCCACGTTTCTGAGGTTACTTGGAGCAATCAGCCAGTAAATGCTAGAGAATATTTCTCACTAGGACAAGAATTTGAATCAAAGGTTGTAACAATCGATAGAGAAGACAGAAAAATGTCTCTTAGTATCAAACAACTTTTAGACGACCCTTGGACAAAAGTGGCAGAGCTTTACCAAGTAGGAACAAAGCATACCGGTGAGGTTAAGAATTTGACACCGTATGGAGTATTTGTCGAGTTGAAAGAAGGTATTGGAGGTATGGTTCACATTTCTGACCTTTCTTGGACAAAGAGATATTCACATCCATCAGAATTCACTAAAGTTGGAAAGGAAATCGATATTGAAATCCTCGAGATAGACATGGAAAACAGAAAGCTATCTCTCGGTCACAAGCAGTTGGAAGAGAATCCATGGGATACTTTCGAAAATGTATTCCCTGTAGGATCTTACCACGAAGCTACTATTATTAAGAGTGAAGACAGAGGAGCAATTGTCCAGTTACCTTATGGTTTAGAGGCTTTTGCACCTTATAAGCACATCAAAAAGGAGGACGGTAGCAACGCAAAAGTTGACGAATCTTTGACTGTAAAGGTTATTGAGTTCAATAGAGACGATAAGAGAATAATTGTTTCACATCTCAGATACCTTGATGATATTAGAAGAGAAGCAGAAGGTGAAGTAAGGAAAGAGAAGGAAATAGAAAGAAAGCAAACTAAAGCTGCAATTACAAAACAAAACTCAAAGACAGAAGCAGCTACACTAGGAGATTTAGGTGTATTCTCTCAACTCAAAGGAGCTTTTGATAATCCTACTGAACCGGCAAAACCAGAACCTAAGCCAGAGCCTGTTGCTGAAGCTCCAGCGGTTGTAGAATCTCCAGCAGAAGAGAAAGCCCCAGTGGTTGTTGAAACGCCGGCAGCTGTAGAATCTCATACGGAAGAAGAAAAGGCAACAGAGGTTACAGAAGCGCCATCTGCTGAAGTTGTAGAAACAGCTCCCGCGCCATCTGCTGATGCCAAGCCTGATGATTTAAAAAAAATCGAAGGTATTGGTCCGAAAATTTCAGAGCATTTAAATAATGGTGGTATACATACTTTCCAGCATTTAGCTGACGCGAAAGTAGAACGCCTAAAAGAGATTCTAGACGCTGCTGGACCTAGATACAGAATACATGATCCGACCACTTGGCCAGAACAATCAGCATTGGCTGCTGCTGGAAAATGGGACGAGCTAAAAGAATTACAAGACAGGTTAGATGGCGGTAAAGCCTAATAAGTCTTTAAGTAATATCTTTTAAATAATAACAGCCCGGGCTTTTTGCTCGGGCTTTTTTGTTTCAAAACTTTTACGAAACCTATTTCCAGGTACTTAGATTTACTAAAAAATCATAAAGCTTGAAGAGGGTTATCGTTATAGGTGCCGGTATTGCTGGTCTGAGTGCAGCAGCAACATTGGCAAAGGAAGGACATCAAGTTACTATTGTTGAAAAGAATCATCAGGCTGGAGGAAGGATTAACAAGTTCTCAGCTGAAGGCTACCGTTTCGACATGGGTCCTAGTTGGTATTGGATGCCTCAAGTTTTCGAAGACTTTTACCGGAAGTTCGGATATACCACTTCAGATTTTTATCAGCTTTCTAGATTGGACCCATCATATAAAGTCATCTTTAACAACGGGGAAGCCATTGATATTCCCGCCGACTTTGGAGCCTTGCTGAACTTATTTGAAAGTATAGAGCCAGGTTCCTCTTCAAAACTGAAGAAATTTCTGGCCCATGCTGAATATAAGTATCAAGTGGGTATGGACGAGTTTGTATGGAAACCTAGCAACTCTATTTTCGAATTTGCTGACCTGAGAGTGCTGAAGTCAGCATTTCGACTTCAGATGTTTAGTTCCATAGCTAAGGAAATCAGAAAAGTTGTTAAAGACGACCGACTGAGGCAGATCTTAGAGTTTCCTGTCCTATTCCTTGGAGCAACGCCTAAAGATACACCTGCACTATATAGCTTAATGAACTATGCTGATATCAAATTAGGGACTTGGTATCCAGAAGGAGGCATGTATAATATAGCCTCTGCCTTCGAGAAGATTGCCAAATCGGTGGGTGTAAACTTTGTTTTTAATCAAGCTGTGCGGGGCTTTGAATATAAAAATTCGCAGATTTATTCAGTAATCACTTCAGACCAGCGAATTGAGGCTGATGTTGTAATTGCCAATGCGGATTATCACCATGTAGATAAAGAACTCCTTTCAGATAACTATTCCAATTATAGTAAGCAGTACTGGAACAGTAGAAAACTTGCGCCTTCTAGTTTGTTAGTATTCGTCGGTGTTTCTAAAAAGCTAGATGGCTTAGAACATCACAATCTCTTCTTCGATGCTGATTTTAACCATCATGCACATCAGATTTACAAAGAACCAGCATGGCCTGAGGATCCTTTATTTTACGTCTGCTGTCCATCTAGGACCGATTCTTTAGTTGCACCACCCAATAAGGAGAACTTATTTCTATTGCTGCCAGTAGCACCAGATTTAGCTGATAATTACGCTATAAATGAGAGTTATTTCAACTTGATGATTACTAGGATTGAAAAACACCTTGGTGAAGAATTTAGGTCTGATATTGAATATAGAAAGTTCTTTTCCGTCTCTGATTTCTCCAAAACGTATAATTCTTACAAAGGAAATGCTTATGGTCTTGCAAATACCATTTCACAGACTGCTTACCTTAAGCCCTCGTTGAAAAGCAAGAAAATATCTAACTTGTTTTTCACAGGACAATTGACTACCCCAGGACCAGGTCTTCCACCATCGATAATATCAGGTCAGGTTGTCGCTTCAGAAGTCATGAAATTGACTAAAAAATAACAATGTTAGAACTGTACAACCAAGTCTGTAAAGAATGTAGCCAGCTTATCACAAATAGGTATAGCACTTCTTTTTCTCTTGGAATTAAGCTCTTTCACAAAGAAATTAGAAGCCCTATTTACTCTATTTACGGCTTTGTTAGGTTCGCAGACGAAATTGTAGATACCTTTCATCAGTATGACAAGGATTTGCTTTTAGAGGAATTCAGAGAGGCAACTTTCAAAGCCATCGATTCAGGTATAAGTCTAAATCCTGTTTTGCACTCCTTTCAAAAGGTCGTCCATGTATACGGTATAGACAACCATCTTATTGAAGCTTTTCTAGATTCAATGGCTATGGATTTGCAGTCGTTGCAGTACGATCAGGATCTTTATAATAGATATATATATGGGTCAGCTGAGGTCGTCGGCCTGATGTGCCTAAAGGTCTTCACTAAAAATGACCAATCTAAGTATGATGAACTGAGCGAAACAGCTAGAGCTTTAGGCTCCGCTTTCCAAAAAATAAATTTCCTCAGAGATATTAAGGATGATTATTATGAAAAAGGAAGGCTATACTTCCCAAATCTAGACCTCCACTCATTTAATAAGGAATCTAAAAGAGCTATCGAGGAAGACATCGAAAAGGACTTTGCCAAAGGCTATGAAGGTATCCTCCAGCTACCAAAATCTGCCCGTTTTGGAGTATTCATAGCCTATACATTCTACCATAATTTACTTAAGAAAATAAGGTCTTCTAGCTTCGAAACACTACTCCATCAAAGAGTCAGAATAAAGAACCGCCGAAAGGCATACTTACTTGCCAAGTATTCTTTGAAAAACTCTTTCCACATGATATAATTTTTTCTTGAAAATTATTTCTCTTTTTCCTTGCAGAATAAACCAATTTAATAGTATTTTTGCCGTCCGTTTCGAAGGAAGCGGCTAAAGAAATTGACATGGATATTAAAGTAAGAAGACAATTTAAGGTCAGCGTAAACAATAACAAATTAAGACAATAGTATTCCTGATTTATCAGGAAAGCACTATAAAGAGCAATACTATGGAGAGTTTGATCCTGGCTCAGGATGAAC
>CAYNJK010000214.1:0-5894 GCA_964397575.1 uncultured Saprospiraceae bacterium | reverse complement strand
GTCTTACCGGTTCCCGTTTGCGCTAGACCTATGAGGTCTTTGTCCTCAGCCAATAGACGCGGAATAGCATTTTTCTGTATGTCCGATGGAGTTTCAAAGCCAAGCTCTGCAATAGCCCTTAAGATCTCCTCCGAAAGCCCCAGTTTTTTGAATGCGCTCAAGTGGTATAATTTGTTGAAAATGAGGGCAAAGGTAGCTTAATTATAGCATTGACTTTGATTTTTCTTTGTAGGCTAGTATCCCATGCTTTTGATCATGCTCATGCTGACCATTGCTGCAGTTTCTGTTCTAAGTCTGTGAGAAGAAATATTACATTCTACAAAACCCTTACTGATTGCGATTTCCATTTCTTCTTTCGTAAAATCGCCTTCAGGCCCTATCAAGATTATGCTGTTAGGATTCTTTCTTTCCAGCTTAGTAAGAAAGGGATTAGAGTCACTATAATGGGCGAGGTAACAATCAGTATCCACGTGCAGCTCAGCCATCAGCGCTTTGAAATTTGTAAGTGGCGATAGGCTAGGGTGGAAGGGTCTCAGGCTCTGCATTGCAGCACTTCTGAGTATCTTTTCACTTCGCTCCACATTGATTTTAGGTCGTTCTGTATGGGCGGTAACAAGTGGGATGAGTCTGTCTACCCCGATTTCTACTGTTTTCTCTATCAGCCATTCCCATCGAGCCCTGTTTTTAGGAGGTGCGACAGCAATAGTTGTTATGGAAGTTTTGGGCTTTGCTTCCGATATGGATTCTACAATGAGTTCTGCCTCTCTTTTACGAATCTTGGAAATCTGAGCAATGGCCTGCTTGCCTTTTCCATCAGAGATATGAATCGTATCGCCTTCTTGATGTCTGAGTACCTTGCAACAATGGTGGAATTCTTCTGCTTCCAGCACTGCGGTATTACCATTTATTAGATTAGAATAAAAGAGTATCATAGACGAGGCACTAAGGTATAACTTAAAAATAGAAGCTTAAGAATGAACCCAAATTGACTTGCTCTCGTTAGGACATATCTAAGCTGCTTTATTAGTACTTTTGCGCCTTGTCGACCTATAGTGTTGGTAGATTTTAGCCAAGCATTTTTAATATGATAATTACAATACTCCAGTTTTTTCTAAGCCTTTCTATCCTAGTCGTTTTACATGAACTAGGTCATTTTGTTACTGCTAAGTGGTTCAAGACCAAAGTTGAGAAGTTTTATCTCTTTTTCAATCCAGGCTTTGCACTCTTCAAAAAACAAATAGGGGAGACTGAGTACGGTATCGGCTGGCTGCCTCTAGGTGGCTATGTCAAGATTGCAGGAATGATAGACGAGAGTTTCGATACCGAACAGATGGCTAAAGAACCGCAGCCATGGGAGTTTAGATCTAAGCCAGCTTGGCAACGACTTATTATAATGGTGGGTGGTGTATTTGTCAATGCAGTTCTAGGCGTATTTCTATTTACTATGATACTACTGACCTGGGGAACTGTATATATCCTCAATGATGAGTTGCCAGAAGGCATCGCCGTCAGCGAAACCGCTTACAAACTCGGACTCAGAGATGGTGATAAGATTCTAAAAGTAGGAGACTTTACCCTTGAGAGATTTAGCTCTGGTACGGTAACCAAAGAACTTGTTATCAATGGTGCCAATACAATTACTATAGAAAGGGCTGGCACTCAACAAACTTTGACCGTACAGCCAGAATTAGTCCAAGAGCTGACTAAGCATGAAAATCGCAATGTACAAGTAGTAGCAGTCCGCAGGCCTTACATCTTTTCCTCACTTACTGAAGATGGAGGAGCCAAAAAAGCAGGACTGCTGGAAGGAGACAAAATCATGGCTGTAAATGGCGCGCCTACACCTTATGCACATCAATACATCAAGGAAATGGCCCAGTTCCATGTGCCCAAGGAAAGCTTTGTAAGAAAGCTGATCGGAGGACTCTTTGGAAAGAAAAAACCTGAAAAAGTAATTCCAGCAACTGTAGATATAAAGGTGTCTAGAGATAACATAGAACTCGATTTTACTGTTCCCATGAATAATGGAAAGATAGGCGTCTATCCACAAGCTCTAGATAAGGTACTGCCAGTCCACATACAAGAATATAATTTATCACAAGCCATGGTAGGTGCATGGGATAAATCTGTAAACTTCATTGGTGATCAGGTAAAGGCCTTTGGCCAGATGTTTTCAGGAAAAATAAAAGCCAAGGACAGTCTCGGTAGCTTTATCACCATAGGTGGCATGTTCGGCACCAATTGGGACTGGCAACGATTTTGGTCCATGACGGCAACATTATCGCTGCTACTCGGGTTTTTGAATTTATTACCCATTCCTGCCTTGGATGGAGGTTATGTTATGTTTTTGATATTTGAATCTATAACTGGTATCAAGGTACCTGATCGAGTCATGGAGATAGCTACCTTTTTCGGATTCCTCTTGCTGATGATACTGATGATTTATGCATTTGGTCTGGATATTTCCAGAACTATCTAAATGAGCCTCATGGTAAATTACTTTGACCTATTCGAACTTCCTCAAGCATTGGAGCTGGATAAAGCCGCACTAACTCAGAAATACTATGCACTGAATAAGCTGTATCACCCTGATAAATTCACTTTGTCCTCCGAAGCTGAGCAAACTGAAGCCTTGGAGATGAGTTCGAAAGTTAATGAAGGCTATAAACTATTGCGTAAAAAGCAGAGTCGTATACATCATCTCTTGGAATTGCACAATGCAGCACCTCAAGAAGGCCAAACTTCCATGCCTCAGGACTTCCTAATGGAAATGATGGACGTCAATGAAGCCATTATGGATTACAAAATGGATCCTTCTGAAGAGGGAAAGAGTCAGGTAGAAGTCCTCCTGAGCCGTTTTGAAGAAGAATTGGAAGCACAGCTGTCGGAATTAAAGCAGGACCTGGATTTTGCAGCACCAGCACCCGAAAAGCTAGAAATTTTGAAAGATTATTTTCTAAAATCTAAGTATCTCAGAAGATTAAAAGATAATCTAGCTGACAGAACCACAGAAATCTAGGTTTGTTATGTTGCTTGGCAATATTTTTGATTCTATAGTATTGTCCAAGTTTTCAAAACATCCTTAGACCACCACCCTGATGAAGAATTTATCTATCTCCTATCTCCGTGATGGGAAACAAATGGAAGCCTCTATTCGAGGACCTCTTATTTCCCTCGCCGCCATTAATCTCAAAACTGAATTACATACTAAAGTAGATCCCTGGGACAGACTCATCGTCGATTTGACCAAGGTTACCGAAATAGATACTACTGCAATCAATTCTCTCTTCCAGACTCAGATGAGATGCATCAGTAAGAATGCAAAAATGATTCTGAAATGCCAGAAGAACCATCCTATAAAAAGATTGCTAAGGCTAACGCATGCAGAGGGAGAGTTCGATATAGTACTGGCGTAGGATAGATTGAACAGATTTTTGATATCTTGAGCAGATGCAGACAATATTCAAATTTGCAGTCTTCTTTATCTTAGTCTTTGTTCTCCTGCTCTTATTAAATTTTAAAACAATACAGCGCCTACTTAGGGTCAATAGTTTATTCGAACCAGAAAACATAGTAACCAATTTTCAGGACGCCGATAAGTTTTTTTCTACTGCTACTATAGCTGCCTCTTCACAACCACTGACCATAGCTACTCAGCTCGGTTATACTTTTCCATCAAGTTTCTCACATAACGGTGAGCTCATCCAGACGAGTGATTTTATCTCTGCCACCAATACTGAGGGACTCATTGTCATTCATAGAGACACTATAATTTATGAGCAATACTTCTTGGGTCTAGATCCTGATGAGAGACATATCTCATGGTCAGTCTCTAAATCCTTTATCGGGACGATGATAGGGGTTGTTGTCGAGCAGGGTTTGCTAGACTTAGATGACAAGGTCACAGACCACCTGCCAGAGTTCGCTGCAACAGGCTATGCAGATGTAACCGTGGAGCAGCTCTTGCGCATGCGCTCAGGTATAGGTTTTGATGAAGATTATTCTGACTATAATTCTGATATCAATAGGTTTGGGAGAGCTTTTGCACTAGGCACTTCCTACAGAAAATTTGCACAATCACTCCATAACGAAAAGGCGCCAGGTAGTGTATGTCACTACGTGAGTATAGATACACAAATGCTAGGCTTTCTGCTTACCAAGGTTACTGGTAAGACACTTACAGAACTTACCTCTCAGTACCTATGGGAACCGATGGGCATGGAGCACGAAGCAGGCTGGATAATCGACGACGATAACTTTGAGATGGCACTAGGTGGCTTGCTTGCTTCCTTGCGAGATTATGCTAAGCTTGGACTTTTATATTTAAATAAGGGGCAGCTTAATGGTAACCAAATCGTGTCTCCAGAATGGATCGCCGAAGCGTCCTCACCCTATGGAGATGGGATCTCTCATGCATCTTCAAATGCCTATGAATACGGCTACCAATGGTGGATACCTCCCAATACTGATGGTGATTTTTTTGCCAACGGAATTTATGACCAGTTTGTCTATGTCAACCCTAAAAAAGAACTAGTCGTCGCGAAGTTATCTGCTGATTCTAGATTCAAACATGATGGTCCTGCTATCAAAGCTAGGCATGTGTCTTTATTCAAAGAAATGGCCGAACAGTTTTAGACAAGTACTAGAGTTCATTAGAAACCAGCAAGTGCTTATACTTTTGAGAACACAGTAATGCTGCATCACATATTTATTTCCATCTACTTGACTGATGCATTTGTCGATAGACTCGTAAGAATTAAGTGTAAGGTGCTATATTAGTATTGATTCATACAACTAATCCATATCCAATTATGCTTAAGAAAATTCTCATCGTTTTAGTCATTCTTATATTATTGGCTGTAGTCGCCTTCGCCTTTGCAGCTAAAAGTATGAAGCCAGACAAGGATCAAGTACTTACTTTTTTAAAAGAGCACCCTGAGACGACAGCCATAAAGCTGGTCCGAAATGGTGATCAGTTGGTAGGCCATAATCTCACAAAAGTGATGCCTCTTGCCAGTACTGTCAAAATTGTCATTGCCATAGAATATGCAGAGCAAGCCGCAGAAGGCACACTAGATCCTGATGAGAATATCCCTCTAGCAGAACTAGAGCAGTATTATGCGGCAAATACCGATGGAGGCGCACATCCGAGCTGGCTAAAGCATATAAAAGATAAAGTATCTGATGATGCTATAAGTATCCGTGAGATTGCAAAAGGAATGATACTTTTCAGTTCTAATGCCAATACAGAATGGCTCTGTGATAAATTAGGTCTGGATAAGATAAATGCTAGACTAGCTAGTATGGATGTTGCAAACCATACAGAGATCTATAATATCGTTTCCGCTCTATATGTAGGTAAGGAGCTCTTCCCTGGTATTGCAGGAGCAGACCTAGAAACCAAACTCAAAGCCTTAAGTACAGAAGATTACATTGCAGCGACAGCTCGTATCCATGATAAACTAAAAACTGAACCGGACTACAGAAACGAGGTAGGCGAACTTGGCATGAATATCCAACGGGTCTGGTCCGATAGACTGCCAGCTGCAACTGTAGAAGACTATGTGCATATCATGACTTTGATTAATTCCAGAACTTTTTTCAGTCCTGAGACTCAGACTTATCTCGATGAAGTGATGGAGTTTCTACTAGAAAATCCTCAGAATAGAGAATGGCTCGAGCATACTGGTATGAAAGGCGGGTCTACTGCTTTTGTCCTAACCAAGGCCCTCTACGCCACAGATAAGAAAGGCAACAAAACAGAACTCGCTTACTTTATGGATGATCTCAATTTTTTCCAGAATATGAAGTTGCAAGCCAGTATGAATGCCTTTGAGTTGGCCATACTTAGTGATAAAGAATATCTGACCACAGTTGCAGAGGCACTAAAGTGA
>CAYNJK010000213.1:0-5930 GCA_964397575.1 uncultured Saprospiraceae bacterium | reverse complement strand
TACTTATACATTCCATTACTTGTGTATCTAAAAATACCTTGATTTACAAAAGGTTCATTTTTTGCTTTTTCTGGATGAAAGTGATCTATCCCCACTGCCTTATCTATCCCAAAATATTTTGCCACTGAATAAAAAAGATAACCAGCAGGAATAAAGAATATTCCTGATAAAATATAAGAGATTGTAGGATTGAGATTCATCGTCATAGAACTAGAATAGGACAATATGAGAATGGTTGTAATTCGAGAAAACATGAATATTGCAAATCCTATTTTGTAGATCTTAAATCCATTCTTTCCTAATAGCTTAGAGATGCTTCCAAAATGCAATTCTGATCGCCAAATAATAAGCACATAAATTTGATGAAGAATAGGAATAGATAGTGCAAGAAGATACCAGTTCAAAGTACAGATTCCCCACAAGCTTCCACTAAAAAAAGTTGCATCTGATTTGGCGTAGAAGCAAATGACTGCTAATAGTATAATCAATGCTAATGCATGCCATTGCTGATATTGAAGTATTTTATGCAAACCCTTTCAAAGATAATCAGAATCATTAACTGTCTAGAACTTAGAGTAAATTCAGTATCTTAAGCAATCAAAACTGGAAGAAAACAACATGAGAGAAAACCTAGATCAACATACAGGCTAAGAGGATGCCTGCATGGTCCTACTTTTATCACAGCCATGATATCTATGATATTATCAGCTTTATAATAAATAACTCATTAGGCTGATCAAAAAAAATGAGAGCTCCTTCCGGAAGCTCTCATCTTAGTATTATCTATATTATTTAGAATCTTACACCTTCATCATGTCTGATGAAAACCCATTCTTAAACTTAATGTTTGTCGTAGTGTATTGTCCATTTTGGCTGTACTCTCCATTCGCATTAGGCGCATAGGATCTTCTGTTGGTCGCAATATAGACACCTTCTATTTTTTCGTAATCCAGTTCCATACGTATGATAGGTTTGTCTATACCCATAGCTGGTACTGAAAACATAAACTGATCCACTAGATGAGTCTTAGGGTTGAAGTATAGGATGTATTCATCATTGACTTCTTTGCCGACTTCTGAAGCATTATAGGTAAGGCTTATTTTGTCGTAGTTTATGCCATTGACTAGTTCTTGTCCCATATAAGTGTGATGCGTACCTGGATCATCTAGTTTGTACATCATCGTAAACCAAAAGAAGTTTACTGTTCTTAGAAACTGAGCTCCACCTATGGCAGCAGGATCTGTAATATTATTTCCATCTAGTGTCACTTTTGCGTTTCCGTTCATCAGACACTGCTTCACAACCCCACCTTGTCCCGGTAGGACATGTACATTATGATGTGGATATTTTGCCCATGATGCTTCTCCGTCGAAAATATATCTTTCAGTGGATATGTCTTTACCTTTTGAGAAATCGTGATAGATGTAAGAATATTCAACATCTTTTTTTGCCGCAATTTTCTTCCACCCACCATTTACTTTTTTGAGGGCATCTAACAATTCTTGTGATTTAGAGTCTGTGCCCGTAGTTCCTAGTGTGAAAGCAGAAAAGACGGCTACCGCGATGATCATTGCACCGACCTTAAAAATTGAATTTAACATATAAAGTTTTTGATTAATTATGTGATCTAATTGTACAGAAAGGTTTATAAAAAACCTAATGCAGACCTTAAATGATTTCTAACTCCTGAAGTTCATGAGAATTGGTTTTTTTTTATGTTGACCAAAAGGCTGTAAAAGGACTATTTTACTAAGTAATTAGGCACTTTGCACCTATATTAAGACTACCTTGGCCCTAAAGAAATAGTCTAAAAAGTCGCAAAAAAGACGCATTTCGATTAAACCTACAACGATCTGCCAAGTCTAATTTTTTTCGTGTCTATTTACATAAAATGAAGAAGTATCTATTATTTGCTCTGTTAGCTATTGTGGTCCTAGTCCTTTCAGCTATGTCCATAGACTTACAGAATCTTTTTAATTATTCCAACCAAGAAATCCCTACATATATCACCAAGGATAATTCAGGTGCCAACTCCATTACTGATGAAGGTGCAACGCTAGGAAGGGTACTGTTCTATGACAAAAAACTTTCTTCTAACAATACTATTGCCTGTGCCAGTTGTCATCATCAAGAATTTGCTTTTGGCGATACGAGTTTAGTCAGTGTTGGTGTCAATGGTGTTACAGGTAGGCATTCTATGCGCTTGGTCAATAATAGATTTGCTGATGAAGCCAGTTATTTTTGGGACGAGCGAGCAGCCAGTTTAGAAGAGCAGTCTACGATGCCGATTATGGATCATGTAGAGATGGGCTATAGTGGAACAAATGGAGACCCCGATTTTCAAGACTTATTGGAAAAATTAGCAGATGTATCCTACTACAATGATCTGTTCCACTTAGCCTATGGAGATACTATCATAACTCAGCAAAGAATACAACTAGCTCTTTCGCAGTTTATAAGAAGTATCCAATCCTTTGATGCACCATACGATGTCGGAAGAGCCCAAGTGGCTCATGATACTTTGCGCTTTCCAAACTTTAACCAGCAGCAGAATGATGGTAAAGATTTATTTATATCGCCGGCTATATTTAATAATGACGGAGTGAGAATAGGCGGAGGCTTGGGCTGTGCTAATTGTCATAGACCTCCAGAATTCGATATTGTGCCAGATTCTAAAAGTAATGGAGTTGTCTTTACGCCAGGCAGTACACGACCTACTGGCGGTGTAGATACCGTTGTATTTAAGTCACCTTCATTAAGAGACGTGGTAGATGAAAACGGAAGGGTCAATGGACCTTTGATGCATACAGCAAATTTCATCAATCTTACAAATGTCCTCAATCATTACGATAGAATTAATCTCTTCCCACAAGTGCAAGGTATTGCTGATGTTATAGATGAAAGGTTGTTGCCAAATGGAAATCCACAAGATCTTAGAATGACCAATCAAGAACGTAATCGAGTAATTACTTTCCTAGGCACATTAACGGGCTCTGATGTCTATACCAATGAAAAATGGTCGGACCCATTTGACGAAAATGGAAATTTAGAAATTATAAATAGCCCAGTTGTTACGAGCACAAGTGAGAAAGAGAAAATTGCCATAACAGTTTTTCCTAATCCAGTTGTGGACGCATTGACCATCAAAGGAAACATAGATAGTAGAATAGTAGAAATATACACGAGTAAAGGAAGAACAATACATTCTGAAAAAGCTACTAGCGGGCTGATGAATGTTCCTTTTCAGGAGTACCCACCAGGTATGTATGTTGTTCTGCTGAAAGACACAAATGGGAGGACACTGTCTACTCACAAAATCAATAAAATTTAGAAATGTATATCATTAAAAATAGACCTCTACTCGTCGTTTGTAGTTTTGTATTCTTAGCCTTAGTTATGCTACAGGCGCATTCTGACGGTAGAGCTACACGTAATAGAGACAATACAGGAGCTCCTGGTGGGCAAGCTGGTGGAAATGGAATGTCGATAAGCTGTGTGAACTGTCATTCTAATGCTGCCTTTGAAGTTGGATTAGACTTGGAATTGCTGGATGCTGATGAGAATTCGGTATCTGCATACCTGCCGAATCAGACTTACACCGCCAGAGTTACCATAAATACTTTGTCCGGCGATACTCCTTTAGGTTATGGATTCCAAATGGTAAGTCTGGTGGACACAGATGATAGTGATGTGAATGGCTGGATTGATGCAGGCCACTCCGATAATGTACAATTGGTATTAGCTCCTAGTACTGGCAGAGTATATGCAGAGCATGATGGAATGTCAGCCACTAATGAATTTATTGCAGAATGGACTGCTCCAGCACAAAATAGCGGAGATATATCATTTTATGTTGCTGGTATAGGCACAGATGGGAATGGGGCTAGTTCAGGTGATCATGCAGCCTCTACAATAAGGGTGACCTTTCCAGAATCGACCACAACAAGTACAACTTTAGTGAAATCAGAAATTGATGTAAATATATATCCTAATCCAGTCGCTGAAAGACTAACTATATCTGGAGACATAGTAAATAGAACTATTGAAATTTATCAAAATTATAACTTAGTGGAAACCGTTAGTTCAACTCAAAATAAGCTACAACTCTCGTTCAGTGAACTAAGTGCTGGTGTCTATTTTGTAATCATTAGAGATAAGGAAAATAGAATTCTTGATGCTAGAAAGGTTCTAAAAAACTAAGCGCATCTCTGCAAAAATCCAAAGTCAAAATCTCTAATCCTCAATTCAAAAATCAAGAATCCCTTATCCCTAACAATTACAATCTATTTTTCAAAATATAGTCCAACACATAGGTCTCTGATTTAGAAACAATCTGCGAGGAGGGAAATCTTTTAGGAAAATCTTCTTCAGTATAGTCTACAGTAAGTAGATAACTATTTGGGCTTTCTCCTTTTTCCCAATTTGATATCGTAATATTAACTGACCTATCCTGGTCGAGGACCTTCTGAATTATCTTTCCAGTTGTATCGAGATTCTCGTTTTTCGAATACTGTTCTATAGCTGTTTTACGATAAAAGCTATCCTGTTCTATTTGAGTGACCAAATTTTCTTTGTCATGGAAGACAAGAATCAAAGTGCCTGTGACAAAATTGTTTTTGTTTCCAAAAAACAGAAGTTCATCGTTTTGTACTAGCTCTACTATTCTGGACGAGAGTAATTCCATGCTTGAAAAATACTCGCTCTTTTTGTGGACAGTTACACCTATGCATTTATCAGTTATTGGTTTGGGGTCAAAACTAATAGAACCACATTCTGTAGTGAGAAGCTCACAAGAAGGATTGTAGCTGTAATGATGCGCAGTTGTGTAATCTTGTATGATAGAAAGACTCATGGCTGCGGTGTGATCAGGGCAAGCTGATGAGATGACTTCTACATTAGTGTAAGCTTCTGAAATTTGTCTTATTAATTCTAGGTCATCTAGCAGGCAGACCTTAGCTGAGTCTTTGTGATTGCTTTCGTAAAGTATAGAGACGTTTTTACTATTGTGAAAATCGATTTGTGAGAACAGAGTAATTTCGGAATCTGCATTATCTGTATGTACTTCCTTTATCTTATTCTGATCTAGCGCTAATGAATCTTCTACCGATTGTAAGGGCACTACTCCTCCAGTAGAGTGACAGCCAACCTGAGCCACTAAATGTAAGGCAAGGCTAATGATAATAATGGTAAGGATTATTTTCTTCATAGAGATTCTAATTCTACTAAAAGTAGGAAAGGAAAAATAATTCCCCATTATCCTAAATCCTTTAAGAGATAATTTGACTTTGCACAATTCCATCCCGTATCCTAACTTTGCAACTATGGAAGAGGAAATGAAAGAAGCAGAAAAGCTGCTAGTTATAGAAAATGAAATGAAACGCTACAACAAGTTGCTTGCTGCTGCCTCAGATAAAATCTTAAACAGTAAAGCTTCAGAATACCCAATTTTTGTAGTCGCAAAACAACCTATAGCTTTGGGATTCAATCTAGTAGACAGGGAAAAAGTAAATTCTAACTGGTCTATTAATGTTTCCAGCTTGGAAGAATTTACTGCAAACAATCTTGTGTTTAAAGAGAAGGTGATAGAGTTTAAAAAGACCTACAAAGACCCTAAGCAGTTTATCTGTTTGTTTGTACTAAGCGACTTGGGGGCGCAGTTTCTATTTGTCCCCAGGGAATTGAAGTAGTATTGAGGGTGCAGAGGTATGAGGGTGCAGAGGAGGGTATGAGGATGCAAAGGTAGATGGATCAAAGGTACACAAGTGCAAGGGTATCGAGATGTAGAGGTGTAAAGTTTCCAGACTAAGAGAGGTACAGAGTACCGAATTCTATATAGAAGATTTAATGTTATGGCCACTAGGTGCAGCGCACCGTTCTATTATCTATAGAAAAGTATTTATCCTGTAGAAGAGGCAGATAGTATCGAATAT
>CAYNJK010000212.1:4682-5989 GCA_964397575.1 uncultured Saprospiraceae bacterium | reverse complement strand
TTATAAGATCAAAGGCGGAGGATATCAATCTTCTTCATTTGTAGTGGTTGATTAATATTCATCGATTCAATTCTATTTTAGCAATACTGTTCCAATTTAAAATGGGAAGACAAATTATAGGTAACAGAACCAAAGGTCTATTTTGGCTAATCAATCCATCTGTAAGTTATTCTGTATACAAAACACAAGATTTCAGTTACCCGATTCAATTAGATATAACGTCCTCTGAATTGGGCATTGGGATAGGTGCCGAGATCTATTATTGGCAGAGAATAAGTAGTACGAAGTCATTCAACATTGGATTTGAGATAAGCCCTACGGGATTTGTTTACAATAGAGTACATACTAATTCACCATTTCTTCAAAGAGATGATAGACGTGAAAATGAACTTATAGTGAAAGCTGTACCATCTATATTTTCCTTTAAAGTAGGTATTGGTTTCAATAAGCGATAGTTAACTAGACTTAATCTATTCTAACGAATCTTAATTAGCTTTACCAACAATTATTACAATTAGTCACTAAAAGCAATTAAGATTTTGAGCTATAAACTCTTATTCTTCTTAACCTTATTCTTAGCCATATCAGCTTGTAAGCAAGACATGGAAGGTAAGAAAGGCAGCATAGACCAAAAATCTACTCCTGCACCTATTAACACTGAAACGATAAGAACCCATCTGGCAGAACTCTCCTCAGACAACTACGAAGGCCGGATGCCTTGTATGAAAGGTGGAAAAATGGCCGTTGACTACATAGAGCAAGAGGTAAAAAGACTTGGACTGAAACCAGGTAACAAAGGCTCTTTTCTTCAGGACGTTCCTTTGCTTACTTTGGAAGCTGACATAGATCTGGAAATGAAAATTTCTGGTGGTAAAGAACCATTGACCTGGAAGAAAGGAAAAGACTTTGTCATCCATTCAGAAAGAAAGGTGGATCGTGTAGAACTTAATAATTCAGAATTGGTATTCTGTGGTTATGGAATTATAGATGAGAAGAAAGGATGGAACGACTTTGCAGGAATGGACATGAAAGGAAAAACTGCTGTTATCGTAGTGAATGATCCAGGTTTTGGCGGAGATGATCCAGATTTTTTCAATGGTGATATAATGACCTATGCCGGTAGATGGGATTACAAATATGACATGGCCGATAAAGTTGGTGCTGATGGATTACTGATTATCCATACGACTCCGACTGCAGGTTATCCATGGTTTGTAGTAGAAAGTTCTTGGACGGGACCTCAGCAAGGTCTTTCTGGAATAGACAGAACTAAAGACTGTGGTGTAAAAGGATGGATTACCTTGGAT
>CAYNJK010000212.1:0-4672 GCA_964397575.1 uncultured Saprospiraceae bacterium | reverse complement strand
CGAACTCTTCGACAACTGTGGTCTGAATTTTACTGAAGAAATGAAATCAGCAAGGAAGCCAGGTTTCAAACCAAAACCAATGAATGCCAAAGTCTCAGCAGGTCTCGACAATAGCATAGAGGAATGTGTTTCCAAAAATATCATCGCAACTGTACCAGGGTCAAAGTACCCAGACGAATATATTGTCTACACTGCCCACTGGGACCACATAGGTATAGGAAAAGTTGTGAAAGGTGATTCTATATATAACGGTGCTCTAGACAATGCCAGTGGTGTCGCTACCCTCTTAGCCCTAGCTGAAGCACATCAGAAAACACAACCAGAAAGAAGCATCATGTTTCTATTTGTAACTGCGGAAGAGCAAGGTCTACTCGGATCAGAATACTTTGTAGAAAATCCTACTATCCCACTAAGTAAAGTGGTCTGTAACCTTAATCTAGATGGAGTCAATCCTGTAGGAGAAATGAAGGACTTAACCATAACAGGGAAAGGCCATTCTAGCATGGACGAATATGCTGAATCCGCAGCCAAAGCCCAAGGTAGATATGTGATGGCAGAACAAGAACCAGAGAAAGGATACTTCTTCCGTTCTGACCATTTCAACTTTGCAAAAAAAGGTGTTCCAGCCCTGTATGCTGAAGGTGGGTATGATCATGCGACCAAAGGAAAAGCATACGCCAAAGAACAAAAAGATAATTTCGTTGCACAAAAATACCATGCTCCAGCTGACGAATATGATCCATCCACTTGGGTTATGGAAGGCATGGTACAGGATGCACAACTGTATTATAATATTGCTAAGAAGTTAGCTGACTCCAGAGAATGGCCAGAATGGTATGAGCACTCTGAATTTTCTAGAACAAATCCATAATACTTATGAAATCGATTCCTCCTTTTCACGTAGCAATACCTGTGCATGATGTACAATTAGCGAGAGCTTTCTACAGAGATGTCCTTGGTTGTCCTGAAGGGCGATCAGATGAAAAATGGGTAGACTTTGACCTATATGGTCACCAGTTTGTCATCCATTACAAACCGGCTACTCCAGGGCAAGCGCATACCAATGAGGTAGATGGCCACGAGGTACCCGTTCCACATTATGGTGTTGTCCTCAGTTGGGAGGACTGGGAAGAGCTAGCTGCAAAACTCAAACGACATGGACAAGAGTTTGTAATAGAACCCTATATCCGTTTTCAAGGTCAGCCTGGCGAGCAAGCAACAATGTTTTTCCTCGATCCATGTGGCAATGCTCTCGAATTCAAAGCCTTCAAAGATCTCTCGCAAATGTTCGCCAAATAAGATAAATGAAAGCCATCTACCTTACAAAATATGGGGCTGCAGAGAAAGCCTTTACACTAAAAGAAGTGGTAAGTCCTACTGTCAATGATGATGAAGTTCTTATAAAAAACAACTGTTTCGGATTAAACTTTGCTGACGTTGTAGCGCGCAGAGGACTTTATCCAGATGCCCCTAAGAATCCAGCAATACTTGGTTATGATGTGGCTGGTATTGTAGTACAGGTAGGTAAGAATGTTACTCATGTCCAGCAAGGAGACAGAGTAGTTGCCCTGACCAGATTTGGTGGTTATGCTGAGTACTCTAAGACAATGAAGGAAGGTGTCGCCTTACTCCCCGAAAATACTTCGTTTGAAGAAGGGACAGCTTTGGCTACACAAGCCTGTACCGCCTACTATGCCGCTGTACAATGTATCAACCTTAATGAAGGAGATCAAGTACTCATACAGGCAGCTGCTGGTGGTGTAGGTACTATACTGACTCAGATTGCAAAGAATAAAGGCTGCACTGTCTTCGGTACCGCTTCCACTAAAAAGCAACAAACACTGAGGGATAATAACGTAGACTTTCCAATCGACTACACAACAGAGAACTTTGCAGAAGTTATCAAGAAAACTTTAGACGGCAACAAGCTGGATGTAGTCTTTGACAGCATCGGCGGTAAAGCTTTCAAAAAAGCTTGGAAATTGCTCCAACCTGGAGGCTTCATGGTAAATTTTGGGGCGGCAGCTCAGATATCAGGTAGCAACAAACTTAAAAGTCTCGGGGTTGTAGCAGGATTTGGACTATTCACCCCTTTACAGCTACTTATGAGTTCCAAATCGATGGTAGGAGTAAACATGTTACGTATCGCAGACCACAAACCTCACTTACTAAAGCAGGCTTTTGAAGGCGTGATGTCTTATGTAGAAAATGGTGTTATAAAGCCAAAAATCTCCAAAGTATTTGATCCTGAAGAGATTGCAAATGCACATAACTATCTCGAATCCAGGCAATCTGTAGGCAAAATAGTTATTAAATGGTGTTAATTAGACCATCCTTTACTTGTTTTTTAGTTTTGAGAGCTTCATTTTTGGTACCTGAAATCCAAAATCATGAAATTCACTACAGTATTCCTTATTCTTAGCTTAGCACTGGTCTATTCTTGTAAAGATACTCCTACTAGACCTGGAGCAATATTAGATGAAAATTATGAGCCTATAACGCCTCAGGGTACAACAGCTACGCCACCTCCGGCAACTGCTGAACCCGCGCAAAATGCACAAGGTGTATGGCATTATACCTGTCCTAACAATTGTGCAGGTGGCGGTGGATCAGCAACACCATGTGGTGTTTGTGGTACAACTTTAGTGCACAATCAAGCTTATCATGCTGCTACTGGAGGAACGGCTCCAACTAACAATACAGTTACCAATCCTAATGGTGCACCTGTTGGTTCTATTACCAATCCCGTAGTAAATGGTGTCGGTGCACCCGCAGCTGCTCCAATGATAAACCCTGGAGCGGCTCCAACTGCTGCCGCGACTAAAACTCCCGAACCAGCTCAAAATGCAGCTGGCGTATGGCATTATACCTGTTCTGCAGGCTGTGCAGGAGGTGCAGGATCTGCAATTGCTTGTGCTGGATGTGGCGCTACCTTGGCACATAATGCTGCTTATCACAACTAATAATTTATTAGTCAGAGTTTTTGTTACAGGTTAGTTTGCTTCGCAAGCTCAGCTAATTATGAGTTAGATCTTGTCAGCTATTTAAATAACTGAAGAGTTTTATAGATTTTTAATCTCTTAAGCTCAGCGCTCTTTTTGGTTGCGATCCCTCATGGGTCATTGTCGAAAAAATAACTCCTTTCGGCGAAAGAATATAAGTTAGGTAATAGCTACTATTAGATTTGCAAATAATGGAAATTCCCACAACATCAAGCAACCATTTTTTGTTGTAATTGATGTATTTCTATAGCTTTTATAACTCGCGATACAAGCATTTTATGACACTTAATTTGAAGCAATTCCTCCTTTGTTCATTTTTCTTTATCGGTTACATTTCTCAGTCAGTGGCACAACAAGATCAAGTGACACTTTCAGGTTATATCAACGATGGTAGTAGTGGCGAAACTCTTATTGGGGCCACAGCTTATCTAAAAGAAAGTGGCGTCGGTGCTACATCTAACGAATATGGTTATTATTCCATCTCAGTTCCTCCAGGCAATTATACTGTGGAATACGCCTACCTCGGCTTTGTTTCTACCATTAAGAAGATAGATCTGAACACTGACAAAAAAGTGGACATAGAACTCAATGAGGAATCAGAAATTATAGAAGAAATTGTAATCACCGCCGAACCGGAAGATGAAAATGTCACCAATGTGGAGATGTCCGTCAACAAACTAGATATTCTCACTATAAAGAAAATGCCTACCCTACTTGGTGAAGTAGAAATAATCAGAAGTATACAATTGCTTCCTGGTGTCAGCACGGTAGGTGAAGGTGCAACTGGATTCAATGTAAGAGGCGGCGCTATAGATCAGAATTTGGTTCTACTAGACGAAGCACCAGTATTTAATTCTTCTCACCTCTTTGGTTTCTTTTCTGTATTCAATCCAGATGCTGTAAAAGATGTCAAACTAATAAAAGGCGGTATCCCGTCCAGATATGGTGGTCGTGTAGCTTCTATACTGGATGTAAGGATGAAAGAAGGAAATAGTAAGCAACTCTCTGTAAATGGAGGAGTCGGACTCATCTTCAGTAGGCTATCGGTGGAAGCCCCAATCGTAAAAGACAAATCCTCATTTATCATTGCAGGTAGACGATCATATATAGATGTTCTTGCAGCACCTTTCCTTTCTGACGACCTAGGAGAAACTGGCCTCAGCTTTTACGATCTTACGGTAAAGACTAACTATAAATTCAGCGAAAAAGATCGTTTGTTCTTATCTGGATACTTAGGGAGAGATAACTTTAGATTTGGTGCGGCAGCAGGTTTTGATTGGGGAAACTCTACGGCGTCTCTGAGATGGAATCACTTGTTCTCTGACAAGCTCTTTTCCAATCTTACGCTTTACTTTTCAGATTATGATTACAGTATCAGTTTTGGCGATACAGCCACAGACAGATTTGACTGGGATGCCAGCATTCTTAATTATAGCGCAAAACCAGAATTTACTTGGTTTCTAAATCCTCAGAATCTAATCAAGTTTGGTGGTCAAGCAATTATCTACACTTTCGAACCAGGTAATGCTATAGGTGTATCTGAAGGTATTTCTCAAGACATAAGTTTGGAAAACAAGTTTGGAATCGAGTACGGTCTATTTTTAGAAAACGAGCAGACCCTATCTGAAAAAATATCTTTGAATTATGGGCTGCGTTGGTCATTCTTTGAT
>CAYNJK010000211.1:0-5990 GCA_964397575.1 uncultured Saprospiraceae bacterium | reverse complement strand
ATCAAAAACCAGTTTCAAAGACTTTCTACCAGAGGACGAAACTGTGAAAGAATTTGGCCAGAATCTGCTCAAAAATACGGTTACAAAAAAGCAGGAGTTAATGGATCATATCATTCCCGTTTTGGAAAACTGGGATCATGAGCGACTGGCTGTTATGGATACAATCTTACTTCAGATGGCTGTCAGCGAATTAATCGCTTTTCCTACTATCCCATCTAAGGTTACGCTTAATGAATATGTCGAGTTGGCTAAGAATTATAGCACCGCAAAAAGCAAAGAGTTTGTCAATGGTATCCTAGATAAACTAATGGTAGACCTCACAGAAAGTGGAAAAATCGTAAAAGAAGGTCGCGGAATTGTCTAATTCCCACATTTTTTTTTCAACAATACACTAATAAATTGACCCTTTTGGGGCTATAAACTCGTCCAAATACGTGTTATAGACCATTATTTCTGTTAAAAAGAAGAATTTTTTTAACAGGACTAAGAAAATCCGTGTTTCCACTGTTAAAATGTCCGATTTTTGTATAGAATTTTATATTTAAACCACAACTGACAAAAAAAAAGCTACTGATCTTAGAAAATTATAATCCAAACAAATTACCCATGAAGAATGTACCAATTATAATGACAGTTGTACTTTGCTTCTTCTTTCAGTTTTTATCAGCACAGTCAGTAATCTTAATTAACGGCGTACCCACCGAAGTTAAGTTACAAGGTGACGAAATACTAGAAGTAAAAGGTGAGGTATCAAATTACCTTACCGGCTTTGATTCTTCTACTGTTTCTAACAATTTTCAGTACGCAGAATTGAGACTGGATAGTGAATTACCAGCAGAAGTTGTAGAGGCAACACCAGCTAGAGAGACCGTAGAGTCTTCACAGACTGTAGTGGACAGAAATATCAGTTCGCCAGTATCTGCAAGTTCGCCTTTTATTTCAGGCAATTATTTCAAGTTCAATAAGAATTCAGCACTTTTATCTGAGACTTCTTTGAAAGAAATAAAAGCTTATGCTGAAAAGATTAAGTCTGGAAAGGCTAATTCTGTATTGCTAGAGTCCTTTCATGTAACTGATGATGCAGAAAGTATGCAACTGGTAGAAAACAGATTACAGGCATGCAAAAACTACTTTGAAGTAAGTGGCGTGCCAACAAATGTAATAGTGACCAATATGTACCCAAATGATAAGGAATCAGATAAAGTGTCTATAACTCTGAGATAACTCAGAAATCACATAGTAATATACCAAGTAGGTCAAAGCTAATTTGACCTACTTTTCTTTTTTATAGGTGTACCACAATTAAGGTCTCGACTAGGCATTTCTTATATTTGCTAGCTATATGGAGAAGATCATAATATTGGATTTCGGTTCGCAATATACACAGCTGATAGCTCGCCGCTTGAGAGAGTTGCAAGTCTATTCAGAGATTCACCCCTATAATAAGAAAATAAACTTCTCCGACGATAGTATCAAAGGAGTGATTCTGTCAGGCAGTCCATTCTCAGTTAATGATGAAAACATGCTGGATTTGGAAATCAAGGAAATTTTGGATCATAAGCCAGTCATGGGAATTTGCTATGGCGCACAGTTGACCGCAAAGCAATTCGGAGGGAAAGTAGAGAAGTCAGCTAAAAGGGAATATGGGAAGGCAATGGTTACCACTCTACAGACTGATCCCTTGCTTGAGGGGATAGCTGCTGAGACTCAGGTTTGGATGTCACATGCCGATAGTATTACTGCACTGCCGGATGGCTTTACACTATTGGCCAATACACAATCCATTCCGGTCGCTGTTTTCAAATCTGATGACAATAAATTCAAATTCCCAATCAGATGTATGCAATTCCATCCTGAAGTAACGCATACTCTGGAAGGAGAAAACATTCTCGATAACTTTGTTTCTAAAATAGCCGGATGTAAAAAAGACTGGACACCAGATTCATTTATAGAAACGACCATATCAGAGCTTAAGCAGAAAATTGGTTCTGACAAAGTCATCCTTGGTTTATCTGGAGGTGTAGATTCTTCTGTTGCTGCATTGCTCCTTAATAGAGCAATAGGGCCGAACCTTACGGGTATTTTTGTCAATAATGGTTTGTTGAGAAAAGATGAGTTTACGCAGGTATTAGAGGATTATAAGGGACTAGGCTTAAACGTTGTAGGTGTAGACGCCTCTGAAGAGTTTTTATCTCAGCTCGATGGTATTTCTGACCCTGAGCAAAAGAGAAAAGTAATAGGCAGAGTATTTATAGAAGTTTTCGAAGCTGAGTCTAAGAAGATGGACGATGTGAAATGGCTAGCTCAAGGTACTATCTATCCGGATGTGATAGAATCTGTATCAGTAAAAGGCCCTTCTGCAACAATCAAGTCTCATCATAATGTAGGTGGACTACCAGAGAAACTTGATCTAAAAATTGTAGAACCTCTTAGATCTCTCTTTAAAGATGAAGTTCGAAAAGTCGGTAAGAATCTTGGGCTGCCACCAGCTTTTGTAGGTAGGCACCCTTTTCCAGGGCCGGGAATGGCTATCAGAGTGCTCGGAGAATTGACGAAAGAAAAAATCAGATTGAACCAAGAGGCGGACCATATCTATATCAGCAAGCTAAGATCTTCAGGTTGGTATGATAAAGTTTGGCAGGCTGGCACAATACTCTTACCAGTCAAGTCCGTTGGTGTTATGGGAGACGAAAGAACCTACGAATATACCTGTGCTCTCAGAGCTGTCAATAGTAATGATGGCATGACGGCAGAGTGGACGAATCTTCCGTACGAACTATTAGGTGAGATATCCAATGAAATTATTAACAATGTCAAAGGCATAAATAGGGTAGTGTATGATATCAGCACTAAACCTCCTGCGACTATAGAATGGGAATAAGATGATTAGAAAATTGGTTTTTCTTCTATTCTGTGCCTTACTAGCAGCCTGTAGCGGTACTAAGAAAATATCGCAAGATGCTCAGGTGATGAAACCCAGCGACAGAGACAAAAAAGATGGTCAGACTATCGGGCAAATAAGAGCCTCTAAAGTAGATACTGTCCACTGGACTGAGATAGACAGAACTAAAGAGTATGAAGACAAAATAGAAAATCTGGATCTCGATAAAAGGTCTAGCTATAATGTTTCTTTACTCCTTCCCATCGGTATAGACGATAACAATATCAAAGATGCCATGGACCCCAAAACCAAATTGGGGATGATGACCCAATATTATGCTGGCGTCAAGATGGCCTTAAACGTTCTCAATGAAGAAGATATAGCTCTAAACGTTACAGTCTTGGATGCAGAGTCAGACAACTTTGATGTGAAGCTACAGCAGACCAGAGATGCAGATGTTATTATAGGACCTAAAGAACGTGGACAACTTGCAACAGTGGCTCAGTTCGGAAAAAACAATGAGATTCCAGTAATATCCCCTTGGCTATCAAGTACCAAGGTCACCAAAGATAACCCTTACTATATCCAGCTCAAACCGAGCCTCAAAAAGCATATGGACAAAATAGTAAGACATGTCAAAGAGAATTTTAGTGATGAGCAGGTATTCTTACTAGGAAGAAAGAACAGAAAGGACCAAAGCATGATGCGCTACATACAAAATGTAGCAGATGCACTTACCAGAGGCTCTGAAGAAAAACCCTTTCAAGAGTTTTATGTGGAAGAAGATTCATTACTCATAGGTGAGACAGCTTTTGATAGTATTTTTTATGAAGATAAAACTTCCGTATTCATCTTACCCAATTGGTCCTTTGTGGACGATGAGCAATTTGTATACAACACGGTGAGAAAGATGAGTGGTGAAAAAGGGTTAAACAATGTTGTGCTTTATGGGATGCCTATCTTATTGGAATCAGACAGAGTAAAGTTTGAGCATTATACCAATCTTAATATGCGCATCGCGAGAACATCCTACCTGGACAGAGAAGCAGAGGAAGTAAAAGAATTCCGAAAGAGCTACTTCGAAGAATACGGTGGTTTCCCTTCTGAAGAAGTATTTAAGGGCTTTGACATGATGATGTTTGTCGGAAGAAGTCTTAAAAATTATGGGAAGAAATTCCAATACTTCCTAGATACATACGAGTCCAGTCTATACCAAACAGAGTTTGAAGTGCTAAAAGTATTCGATAAGGCTAAAGGCGATAGCTTCGAAGACATCCAATATTTCCAAAACGATCACCTTTATATCCTCGAGTTTACAGATAATCATTTCATCTCAAACTAATCGGTGAAAGGGGTTATTACAGAAAAGCGCCTTGATAAATTTGCCAGAGTCGCTGCACTAAGGCAGAATATGACTGTCATAATCGAGAATGTTCATGATCCTCATAACATCGGTGCCGTAATGCGTACCTGTGATTCGGTAGGCATCCAAGAAATGTATGTGCTCTACACAGAGGCCAGACTTACTGAAGAAAGGCTGAAAGAGGTGCAAGGCAGTTCTACAGGAGTCAGGAAATGGCTGGATGTTCACTTTTTTACAGAACCAGCTTTGTGTTTCCAAGCAGTCAGAAAAAAGTATGACAAAATCTGGGCAACCCATTTAGATACAGAAAGTGTAGAACTCTATGAGTTAGATCTCACTGATAAGGTAGCTCTACTTTTTGGTAATGAACATGAAGGCTTGACTGAGGCAGCCTTATCTTATACAGATGGAAATTTCATCATACCTCAGTTTGGTATGGTAAATTCTCTTAACATCTCAGTAGCCTGTGCAGTGAGCCTCTACGAAGCCGCAAGACAGCGACACAAGAAGGGTATGTATTCCGAAGAGCTACAAGATGCGGGACCTAAAAGAGACCTGTATAACAGTTATATCGACATCCATAATAAAAGATATATCCGCTCATGAACATCGAAGAATTCAGAGAATTCTGCCTTTCGTTTAAAGGTGTAGAAGAAAGCTTTCCTTTTGATGAAACGACTTTGGTCTTTAAGGTGATGGGAAAGATGTTTGCTTTGAATGGGTTGGATACAGATCCACCTCGGGTTAATCTAAAAGCTGACCCAGAATGGTCAGAAAGTCTGCGCGAAAGTTACCCTCAGATTATCCCTGGATATCACATGAGTAAGAAACATTGGAATACAGTCTACATAGAAGATGGCCTAGAAGATGACTTGATTAGAGAACTGACAACTCATTCCTATGACCTCGTTGTTTCAAAATTGACAAAGAAGCTGAAAGCAGAATTAGCTGCTATCTAAGCTATGGAAAAGCAAAGATTTTTGATTGTAGGCCAGGGTCTTGCTGGGAGTATAGTATCTCAGAAGCTGTTTGCACGGAACATAGCCCATACTGTAGTAGATGACAATCATAAATCTGCCGCCACCAAAGCTGCAGCTGGAATAATCAATCCAATTACAGGAAGACGTTATGTCAAAAGTTGGATGATAGACAAACTCCTTCCAGTAGCCAAGTCCACGTACAAGGATTTTGAGAAGTTGTTGTCCTACAATTTTCTATCGGAGCAGAATATACTAAGATCCTTATCTACCAATCAAGAAGAGAATACCTGGCATGAAGCTGTAAGTCGACCAGGCTATGAGGATTATGTAGTAAAGGCAAATTGGAATAATTATAAAGCTCTTGTGCAGGAAAGACAAAGCTATGGGGAGATAACCGAAGCAATGCAGGTAAATGTGAGAGAGCTTATATCTGCCTACCGAGTTTTTCTAAAGAGACATGGACTACTCGTAGAGTCTAGCTTTGACGCAGCTGGATATGATTATGATGCTCAGTTATATGAATATAAGGGACAAAGTTATTCAGGATTAATCTTTTGTGATGGCTACAAATCTTCATTACATCCCCTTTTCCAAAATCTTCCCTTCCAACCCGCCAAAGGTGAATCTTTCATCGTCAGCACTAAGCAGACTTTACCTATTAAAATTCTGAGGGACAAAATTTTCTTAGCCCCAATGAACGAAAACGAGTTTTGGACCGGCGGCGGTTACCAGTGGAATGGGATTACGGAATTGCCTACTTCTACTT
>CAYNJK010000210.1:0-6005 GCA_964397575.1 uncultured Saprospiraceae bacterium | reverse complement strand
CAATAGAAATCAATCTTTAGAACTACTTACTGGAATGGAATTCCCTATAGGCTTTACCAAAATCATAGACGAAAACGAAAGATCTAACATCAAGGATGTCTCTAGAAATGCAGGTGATTGGGATCGCAAAATAATGGCTACTAACCAATCAGAATTACGTAACATCAGTTCTAGTCAGGGTTTGGTCTTTGATGATATTGTAGGTGAAAATACGATCAGTGAAGCCTGGGTTGCTAGTCCACTTTTTACGGACCAGATTATATACGCAGACACCACTTTCAGTACCACTCCCGAAGGAATGAGAGACACTTTAATCAGAGATATTGCTTATCCCATTAGTGATAGACTAGAAGTGAATGATCTGTTTATTGCTGAAGATTTTAATAGATACTTCTTGATTAGGGTCAAAGTGATAGACAATGTAAACAATACCTACACTTTTGATATCAAATTCTAGGCTAGCTGCCTTTGTCCTCTACCTTCTTGCAGAATAATTTAATTGAAGAAAGAGGCGTGCTGGAAAAATTGAAAAAATTGTCATAACTGTACTTTCTACCTTTAAGCCTATATACACTTTGCTTGTCCCATAAATATAGGTTATAAGCTTTACCACTCAGACCTCTATTGAAAGTAGCGTAGATGAGCACATAGGCTATCTTATCCACTTTGACATCCTCGGCTCTATTGCTACTGTCTACATATAATCTAGAATAATCTCCTTCTGTAAATATGGCTTCGGCGTCTTTGCCATAATAGAAGTAGAGTTCCTTACCAGAAAAATTTTCCATAAGATAACTCACTGTATTATGATTAATTTCTTTGGTTTTCCTCGCAACCTCGTCAGCCCTTTCATCCTTTCCTAACTTTCTAAGAGCTTCTATCCGCTTTGACTCATCTTCTAGCCTTACAAAAAGCGGTGCATAATGTAGCTCATAATGATGATTTACCTTTCTTGCAGCCCAGTATTTCTTTGTAAAAAATTCAAATAATTGCCGCTCAGAAGGGTTCCAATACTCGTCTAATCCATTTGTGACTACTCCCGTCTGCTGACCATAACTTATACTTACAGAAAACAGACATAAAAGAGCTAGTACACCGATCGTAGGTTTCATGATTGAAATATACATCATTCCAAGACTCCTTGATTAATTTAACCATACTTTAAAACCCAAAAAGACAGCCTAATTTCATTAGATAAGATATTTTTACAGCTGTTTATAAATCTGGTAAAATTCCTGTATGCAAGCATCAGTAGATATAGAAGCACTGAACCAACAAATACACCTCGACAGCGCATTCCTAGAACAAAT
Source organism: uncultured Saprospiraceae bacterium (assembly GCA_964397575.1). GTDB lineage: Bacteria > Bacteroidota > Bacteroidia > Chitinophagales > Saprospiraceae > RFSX01. The sequence continues at coordinate 4,695 of CAYNJK010000210.1, read as the reverse complement.
AAATGAAGCAACCTCTAAAATAATAGTAGGGCAAAATTATATGCTTCAACGACTACTATTAGGCTTATTGGCCAAAGGCCACGTACTCTTAGAAGGTCTTCCTGGTCTAGCCAAAACTTTGTCCATAAAAACTTTAGCAAATACCATAGACGCGGACTTCAATAGGATACAGTTTACGCCGGATTTATTACCAGCCGATATACTAGGCACCATGATATACAATCCAAGTAAGAATGACTTTACAGTAAGGAAAGGACCCATCTTCGCTAACTTCATACTAGCAGATGAGATAAACAGAGCCCCCGCCAAAGTACAGTCGGCATTGCTAGAATCCATGCAGGAAAAGCAAGTAACAATCGGAAAAGAAACCTTTAAGCTAGATGAGCCCTTTCTGGTCTTGGCTACTCAGAATCCGATAGAACAAGAAGGCACTTATCCCCTTCCGGAAGCACAAGTAGACCGTTTCATGCTAAAAGTAAAAATCGGTTACCCTCAGAAATCTGAAGAACGAGAAATAATAAGAAGAACCATCAGTGGCCAGACTGAGCAGAAAGTATCTAAAGTAGTGGATCCTTCTGTGATTCTGAAAGCCAGAGATCTTGTCTCCAAAATCTATATGGACGAAAAAATAGAAAACTACATTCTCGATATAGTCTTTGCAACCAGAAACCCAAAAGATTACGGCTTATCAGAATTAGCACCACTCATAAATTATGGAGGGTCTCCTAGAGCTAGTATAAATCTTGCTAAAGCTTCCAAAGCACAAGCATTTTTAAACAGAAGAGGTTTTGTAATACCTGATGACGTAAGAAATGTATGTGCAGATATCCTAAGACACAGACTAGGACTTACCTACGAGGCAGAAGCAGAAAACATTACGCAAGAAGATATCATCACCAAAATCATCAATACGATAGAAGTACCATAATCGGTACTGCTATGGACATATGGATGCATCCGAAATATTAAAGAAGGTCCGAAAGATTGAGATCAAGACCAAAGGTTTGAGTAAGCACATTTTCTCAGGCGAGTACCATAGTGCTTTCAAAGGTAGAGGTATGTCGTTTTCGGAAGTCCGAGAGTACAACTATGGCGATGATGTAAGAAATATAGACTGGAATGTAACAGCCAGAACAGGAGATCCTCACATAAAAGTTTTCGAAGAGGACAGAGAATTAACAGTCATGCTCGTCCTGGATATCAGCCAATCTTCCTCTTTTGGTTCTGTAAAGCAATTTAAAAGCGAACTCATTGCAGAACTCAGTGCCGTGATTGCCTTCTCAGCTATCACCAACAATGATAAAGTAGGCGCTATACTCTTTTCTGATGAAGTAGAAAAATACATCCCTCCCAAAAAAGGGAAAAAACATATCCTGCGGATCATCCGAGAAATCATCTACTTTCAGCCAGAGTCCAAAGGCACCAACTTAGAGAATGCTCTGATCTATCTAAATAATATTCAGAAGAAAAAAGCAATTGTCTTTGTTCTGTCTGATTTTATGACTCAGGGTTATGAGTCAGCACTTTCTATCGCATCCAAAAAACATGATATAATAGGACTCCATATTTACGACAAGCTCGAAAAGGAATTGCCTAATCTAGGATTGATTACAGCATATGACGCTGAGACAGGAGACAAAGTCATCCTCGATACTTCTTCCGCTAGTGTTAGAAACAAATACAATAATTGGTTCCAGGAAAATGTAGCATACTACGATGCCATCTTCAATAGATACAGAGCTGATCATATCAGTATTTCTACCTCTGATGATTATGTAAAACTCTTATTGCAATTTTTCAAAAAGAGATCTAAGTGATGATTAGATCTATTTTAATACTCCTCCTGGTTGGGTCTTTCTATTTGTGTCAGGCACAGATAATAAGTTCTTATTCGGTTTCTGAAGATACGATCTCTATTGGTGACCAAATTTCTGTGAGCTACAAACTCATCGCAGCAAAGAATGTCAGTATTCAGGGTCTAAATTTCTCTAGTCTGGATAGTTTAGATTCTTTAGTACCGACTAGTTCTGCTGACACTTCATCAGTACCCTATTATGCAGAGATAGAATGGGATGCTTCATTTTTGAATTTTGAAAACAAACTCATTCCTTATCACCTTATTCAAAAAGCAGATCAAGGCAATAAATATGAATACAAAGATACCTTTCTAGCCACTTTTTGGGATTTAGGTTTCTTCGAGTTATTGCATCCACAAATTTTACTGGACAGCACCGCGGCAGATACAAAAATAATGAGGATGGAAACCCCGACAGTTTTTGTACGTCCACCTCTCATACAGAATACAGATACTACTTCAGCTATATTTCCTATCAAAGACATTCTTACCACAGAACAATCATTCTGGGATAAATACAAAAGATATTTTTTACTTCTGGCTCTTATCCTTTTAGGTCTTGTGCTCGCATACTTCTGGATTGCAAACAAAGGCAGAGAGGAATCGATGGAAGAAGTATATATCGCTCCTCCTAAGCTTCCTGCACATGAAATTGCCTTAGACAAACTAAAGAAACTCCGGGCCCAAGAAGACTGGAAAAAAGGCCAGGTAAAAAGCTACCAGTCAGACCTGACATACACAATAAGAGAATATCTTGAAAACAGATATAATATAAAAGCACTGGAAAGCACCACTGACGAAATCATCAGAGCTTTGGCACAAAACAATTTCGATTCCGTACATGAAAAAGACCTCAAAGAAATCCTACAAATAGCTGACTTAGTAAAATTTGCTAAAGCCCAACCAGCAGAGGACCTCAATGAAGTATTCCTAGACAAAGCCAAATCTTTTGTACTGGAAACTAAGGAGTCCCATTCTGTCACAGAAACAGATTCAGATGCTGGGTAATTACGATTTTCACAATCCTTGGTTACTATTAACCTTGCTGCTCTTGCCACTTATGTGGTGGTATAAAAACAGATCCGGCTCAGCCAGTGAGCCAGAAATGATGTTTCCACATGTAGGCTCCCTCGAAAATATAAAGTCTGTAAAATCCGTACTATTAAAGTACCTTCCTCTCCTTAGATATTTGGGTTTGATTTTCTTGATTATAGCTTTAGCGAGACCACGGTTGGTACTAAAGGAAGAAGAAGTAAAAGCTGAAGGTATAGACATCATGATGATAATGGACCTGTCTAGTAGTATGCTGGCCAGAGATTTTCAACCTGATAGACTTACAGTAAGTAAAGAAATGGGTAAGCGTTTCATAGACAAGAGGACCTATGATAGAATCGGATTAGTAGTCTTTGCTGGTGAGAGTTTTACCCAAAGTCCTTTGACCACTGACCATAGGATACTGAAAGAATTTATGTCAGGCCTAGAGTCAGGCATAATAGATGATGGCACAGCCATAGGTATGGGTCTGGCTTCTGCAGTAAATAGACTGAAAGAAAGTGAATCAGAAAGCAAAGTTGTTATTCTTCTAACCGATGGTGTAAACAATGCCGGTTATATAAAGCCAATGACCGCCGCAGAAATTGCTAAAGAGCTCAAAGTAAAAGTCTACACGATTGGTGTCGGCACCATGGGAAATGCTGTAGCTCCAATATCGAAAAGAAGTGACGGAAGATATGTCTTTGGGGTTTCTAGAGTAGAAATAGATGAAGACCTTCTGACAGAAATTTCCAACCTCACTGGAGGAAAGTACTTCAGAGCAACCAATGAAGCTGGATTAGAAAAAATTTATGAAGAAATAGATAGACTAGAAAAAACTGAAATTGATGTATCTGTATTTAAAAGATACTCAGAAGAATTTCGGACCTTTCTAATCTTTGGCTTGGCACTGTTACTCCTAGAGTGGTTGCTTAAAAATACTTTATTAAGAACTCTACCGTAGATGTTTAGATTTGAAGAACAATATATACTCTACTTCTTACTGCTGATTCCATTAGCTATATTTTTGGTATGGCTAACACTGAAATGGAAAAGAGATGTTCTCAACAAATATGGTGATGCCTCTATCATTTCTAGGCTCTTCCCGAATTGGTCACTTAGGAAAGAATGGCTGAAGTCATCTCTCTTTATTTTCGCAATGGCCCTACTACTTATCTCCTGGTCCAATCCTCAATGGGGTACACGAAAACAAAAAGTCAAGGCCAAGAGCTCTGACGTTATCATTGCCTTGGATATTTCCCAAAGCATGATGGCAGAAGACATAACACCAAGTCGGATGGAAAAAGCAAAGAGATTCTGTACAGAACTAATAAAGAAACTGAGGGGCGAACGCGTAGGACTCATCTTTTTTGCAGGAAGTGCCTATCTACAAATGCCCTTATCACAAGACCATGCTTCGGCAGAACTATACATAAAATCTGCAAGTCCGAAACAAGCAGGCACACAAGGAACCGTCATAGCTGATGCAATAGAATTATCCAATAGTATTTTTGGAAAAGAAAATGCCACTCAGAAAGCATTGATAGTTATCTCGGATGGAGAAAATCATGAGGTAGAAGCAGTAACTGCAGCAAGAGAAGCTTATGAGAATGGAACCACCGTCTACACCTTAGGTATAGGAACCGAAGAAGGTGCACCTGTTCCTTTTGTGCAGAGAGGACGAACAACCTACAAGCAAAACAATCAAGGAAATCCTGTTAACAGCGCACTTAATGTCGGCTTACTCAAGGATGTTGCACAAAGTGGTGGTGGAGAATTTTATATGATAGATCAGACCATGTCTGCAC